>JACRBE010000004.1 GCA_016213235.1 Chlamydiales bacterium
AAAGCGCGAACAGTTGCCTCTGTTGCAAATTGTATTTTGGCAGGTATTGCGAATAAATAAGAACCGATTGCCGGAACCTGATGTAGGTTAGTGAGGTTTTCCAATATTATTTTCTTAGCTCCTAATATCACCTTATGTACAGGAAACTGCATATTGGAGCCATCAGGAGATAGTGTATCGATGCCTATACCACTAATTTCCTTATCTAAAAGATATGCAGCTGCTTTTTCATCAAAGCCCGGGAAATGCATATTGCCCATTTTATCTTCATTACGATATTGATTGGGGCTGCTCCAAAACTGGTCCCATCCTGTATATCCTACTACAAAAGAATTTTTTGGGATTTTTCCAAACTGCTGTTCAAATGCTTTGATATCTTTTATACCAATCATCAGATCCTGGGTCATTTTTTTTCTTACGTCTATTACACAAAGAGGACCGATTAGTTTGTCCAAAGGGACATCTGCAACATCGACTCCCTCTCCCTCCTTAAAATGAGAGGGAGCGTCCATATGAGTACCAACACCGGCATGCATCTCAAATTTCATGACCTTTACACCTGTTTTACCATAATCAAGTATGGTTTTATGACAAAAACCACAAGAACCATTCCAGGTGGGTATTTGTGGATGAATAATGTGGGTAAGATCGATCCAATTAATTTGTTTAAACATAAACATTCTCATTTTATAGACATAGTATTTAATTTCTTATTTAGTTAAAATTGGATTAAAAAAAACGTTTTAAACTAAATGAGTTTTTCACCTACACTTCAAAAAAGATATATCCTTCCTTATATTTTCAAAAAAAAAGCTTTCCAGCCTGTTTTTCTCCAAAAGAAGAAAATATTATTTATCATTAATCCTATTTCCGGAACAGGAAAACAAAAAAAAATAGAAACAACGATTGACGAGACGCTGTTTAGGGATCATTTTGAATACATGACCGCTTATACAAAGGGACCTCATCATGCAAGCATGCTTGCAAAACAGGCAGTAGAAGATAGTATAGATATCGTTGTTGCAGTCGGTGGCGATGGCACAGTAAATGAAATAGCAAAAAGCCTGATTGGATCTACTACACTACTTGGTATTATACCCACAGGATCTGGTAATGGTCTTGCCAGGTATCTTAATATCCCCCTTAATCTAAAAAAAGCTATTAATTGCATTAATAAACTACAAACAAAGAAAATCGATACCGTTAAAATCAACCATGAAAATTTCATTAGTGTGGCCGGTGTTGGATTTGATGCAACAGTAGGTATGGAGTTTTCTAATTTTGGTAAAAGAGGACTTTTGTCCTATTTGAAAATAATAGTGCAACAACTCCCCTTTTATGAACCAAAAGAATACCAATTGATGATAGATGGAAGGCTCTATAAGCAAAAAGCATTTTTAATCTGCTTTGCCAACTCGGGACAATATGGCAATAATATCTATATTGCTCCGGGAGCGAAAATCGATGATGGTTTTTTAGATATTTTAATTTTTAAAACATTTCCTCCCCATGCAACACCAAAATTACTCATAGATTTGATCAATAGGCAATTAGAGCACTCCAAATATATTGAAGTGATCAAATGCAAGGATGTCGTTTTTCAACAGCCTATAACACAATTTCATATAGATGGTGAACCTCTGGTTCTGAAAGAAGAGGTGAACATTCAAATTCAACCACAATCACTAGAAATTATCTGTGATTATCGCAATAGTTTTTCTGCATGGTTTTTAAAATCACCAACTAGCTGATGTAATCGATCATCAAGCGCTTTATCCTTCAAGTTGCCTTTTTCATCAAAGGCGCCATAAGCCTCTGGCAGGGAAAACATGGAAGGAAATACAAAAGCCCCACAACATTCCAGCGGAACCCTTGTTGCGAGCAGTCCCCTATATCCCCCTACTTTTGCAGGGGAGGCTGATAGCAATAAAACAGGCTTATTTTTCATAGGATAGGGATTTATTCTGGAAAGCCAGTCGATGAAGTTTTTAAGAGTCCCCGGGATAGAAAAATTATATTCTGGGCTGCAGATCACCCAAGCATCTGCTGCAGTTATTTTTTTTGCATACTCTTTGACATCTTGAGGTATACCAATTGCTTCAATATCTCCATCATACATAGGGATATTCATCGATTCAAAAGGGATATTATCTACTTTAATGCCCATCTTCTCTATTTTCTTTTGTGCAATCAAAAGAAGTCTCTTATTTACAGACTCTTTTCTCATTGCTGCTGCAAGTAATAACCAGTTCATAAATCCTCTTATCTAAAAATGTCAGCTTAAAAAGGCAGAGAATTAATTACCATTAAAATACAGAGGATTATCTTTGATCAATCAAACCACCCATGTAGGAAGCCTGATACACAGATTTGTCAGACAAGTGGATCATTTCTTTTCCTGAAAACCTCTCTAATTTTCCTTGCCAGGCATTTGTATACGCATATGGATCTTGCTGATAATTTTCAGGGCCTCTAAAGGGATATTCTCCTGGCATGTTTAACAAAGCATTTCTTAATACTTTGTATATTAGTTTCGTATCTATATCTTGGGATATAAATCCATAATAGACCATCATCCAGATTGGCTCATTTTTATAAAAAACAACGAGTCTTCCTCCATATGATTCACCGCCAAAGAAGTTATCATTTGAATTTATGTTTGTCATAAATGCCATCAAAGGCGACATGCTGTTATCTTTATTTTTTATATAACACAAACAAAATCAACAATATACATATAATTAATATTGATGTAACTTTACAGCAAAATCATATTAATGTAACTTTACAGTAAAAACAGCAAGAGTTATATAATGGTATGTTACAAGTGTCTTAAGCCTCTACAGGGCGAGCTAATTCATGGTATTCATAAAGAATGTTTTATGGAATGGTTCGGTGTAAGTGAGTCCGAAATTCAATTTAGTTTAACATTAAAAACTGCAGGAAATAGCAATGACCCCTTCTCTCATCTGAATTCCAGTTTCTTTCATGGTAAATTTAAGAAATATTCAGCTCGTTTGGGAAAATCTGGTTATATTATTAAAGTTCGTCAAGAACCTTTTGATGATCTTCCGGCCATGGAGTTTTTATGTAATCAAATCGCCAGATTTTTACAACTAAACACTTCCGATTTTTATCTCATTAAATTAGAAGGGAAAATAGATGCTTTTGTTTCCAAAAATTTTATGGAGGAACATAGGGATGCGAACCTCATTCATCTATACCGATATATGGAAGAAAGACCTTTTAATTTAGAAAATATTATGGGTGTGATTATCCAGCAAACAAATAATTATTTGGATGTTGAACGTTTTATTCATATTTGTTTATTTGATATTCTTATAGGAAATCATGATAGACATGGGAGAAATTTAGCCTTTATTCAAACGCCAAAAAGTAAATTCCTTGCCCCCTTTTACGATAATCCTTCTTATTTGGGTATTGAAGAGGAGTGGTTATTAAGAGCGATTCTTGAACCTTGTGGGAAAATTCACACTTCATCATCCAGTGAACCAAAGATGAAAGACTATGCCAACGAATTTTGTAAATTAGGTTATTATTCTATTGTGATTGAATTTGCAGAGCTCATTGATATAAATCGGATTGAGCAATTTATCCTTCAAAGCTTTATTTCTCCTGCACGAAAACAAGCTTTTTTAACGCTCATTAGAAGACGATTTCATGAACTTGAAAATGTATTGGAGCTTTATGAAACACTCAAAAAATAAAATTTTAGCTGTGTTAATATATTTAGAAAGGAGAAAAAGTCGAAAATTCGTAGGAACATTAACTTATAGCGAAAAACAACAGGTGTATATCTTCCAATATGATAAAAACTATCTTCACTCAAAACTAATCCCTTTAGGGCCTGATCTTCCTTTAAATCGAAAAAACTTTGTATCTAAAGACCTTTTTGAATCTTTTGTTGATCGACTCCCTTCTCGCGATAATCCATCCTACAAAGATTATTGTTTAGCAGAGAATATTGATATAAATGAACAAGATCCATTCATCTTGCTAACTACGATTGGAAAAAGAGGACCTTCTTCTTTTGTTTTTGAAGCAGATTACATGAAAACCTTCGGTGCTGAAGACGTTAAGCGATTTCGATCTGAATTGAATTTGACAATAAAAGAATTCTCTCTTGGTTTTATGGTGGCAGAAAAAACACTTATTTCAATTGAAGGAGGGAAAAGTGCGGGACGAGATGTTATGAAACGTCTGGAATTATATGTACGATTCCCATCTGTAGCCTTATTTGAATTTCAAAGAAACAGTGCACAAATTCATATAGAAAAAAAACGTTTTGTTGAAAACATACTGAATCACAAGATTAATGAAAACACGATCTGAAAAAGTTCCTCTGAATTGCTAATACCTATGTTGAGGAATTCTCGCGTGTTTTGTTATGTATAAGGCTCCCAAAATAGTTATACAAAGCAAAAAGGGATAAATAAAAGGAGCCATTACAAGATGTGTCTGTTGATAAATAAATAAAGAGAGTCCAATAGCCGGGTGTCCTATACACTGGGCCCCTAGCGCTTTACCAAACGCCATCGTAAGATAGGTATTATTTCTCCCTGCAATCTCTTTTACATAAGATTGAAAGGGAGCTGCAAAGGCAGTTCCGATAGTCACAAATATCAATCTTATTAAAAAGAGGCTAAGGAGTGTGGGTGTTTGCAGTAGAAAAAAACCAAGTGGTGTCAACAGAATAAAACTCAGTAGGGAGGCATATATTAGCCTTTCTTGTCCTATTTTTACACCAATCCATCCAAAAACAGGTAACAAGATAAGATCAAGGACCATGAGAAGCAAGCAAATGCTTAGCATAGATAAATAAGTCGTTTCCATTACAAGAGGGAAATAAATATTCATTACGCTAGTGATAATATCATAGTTAGCATATGCAAAACCAGTGAGGAGTGTAATTAAAAGCACCTCTTTTTTATATGTTTTAATGAATTGTAAAAAAGAGATCTTTTCTTGTTGTACATTTATATAAGACTGTTTTTTCTTCCTGAAAAAGAAAGCTATAAGGCCACATATTGCTCCAAATAAGAACAACAGGCGCCAATAGTTTTCTATCATATCAAAATAGAGAAGGATCACAACAAATGCAGTGGCTAAAATAGACCCCATTATTCCGCTCATTTCATAGATACTGCTCCACCACTCTTTTTTACTTGGATTGGTGTTTTCTAAAATTAACAAAGGAGCTCCTGTTGTTTCTCCTGCATAAAAAAATGAGAGGAAACTTCTAAACAAAACAATTAAAACAGGCGCTGCTATTCCGATGGTTGCATAGGAGGGTATAAGTCCGATTGCAGCGCTGCACATAGAGGTTCCAATAAGAGAGATATAAAGAGCTATTTCCTTACCATAGCGATTACTGATTGATCCAATGACATAAGCGCCGAGAGGTCTTGCAAACCATCCAAAGGGTGTAAAGAGGATAATGCAGCCCGTGAGATAGGAGTGCTTGGAGAAAAAGATAGCTGAAATAAAAGGGACGAGCAGCCCATATAAGGCTTTGTCAAAATGCTCTAAAATATTTCCGATACAGATTAAAAAAATCTGTTTCTTTGTTATGAGTGGCACGCTCCCTCCGCTAGTATTATCTAGATCAGGTCATAAGGGTTAAATCAATTGATCTTTTCAGCTAAAATATAGCACCCCTGGCGACACAAGCAAGTTTACAGGAATATCCTGATTATCGACAATGGCAGAAATTTCCGAGAAAACAGGATCGTAAAATATTAAAATATTTTATACTTGCCTTTTACAAGAAAAATACCAAAACGGCTTATGAGTATATCTAATCATATCAAACGATTGTTTTTTGGATTTTCTCTTACTGCACCTTGGGAAGAGCTCTCTCCTCCTGCCAGGTTATTGAAGGAAGAGGACCGTCATTTGACCATTTATTTTCTTGGAAATGTTCCTCTTTTTTCTTTGGAAGGGCTACCTTTCCCCTCTTTTTCGATAGGAGCTGTTGGTATCTTTGATCATTTGCTTTTTTTGCCACCCCATTATCCTAATGTCGTTA
>JACRBE010000039.1 GCA_016213235.1 Chlamydiales bacterium
CCCTCTTCCCGCTTTGGAGAATATATTTTTGATCGCAAGCGCAATTTTCTGTATTGCCTATGCGAAAGAGAAATAGATATTATTAAAGCCTCTTTAGATAAGATTGAAAAAAACAACAAAAAGTACCCATCCGATCAATTTCAAAATACTCATCCAAGAAAAGGTTAACATGACTAAAATACAGCGACAACCATTTGGATCATGGCCATCTATTATTTCCTCTGATTTTATCACACAAAATACAAAGGTATTTCAAGAGTTGCAATACGATCTATTTACCTCTTCTCTTTATTGGATAGAAGGAATACCAGAAGAAAAGGGAAGATGCGCAATCGTATCTTATAAAAAGGGAGATCAAACGCAACATCTACCATCGCTTTTTTCTGCGAAAACAAAGATCCATGAATATGGCGGTGGAAGCTTTTGTGTAGCAAATGACTCTGTTTTTTTTACTAACTATGAAGATCAAAATATCTACTGCATTAAAGGGGAAACAATCACTTGCATTACACAAGACCCCTCTTCCCGCTTTGGAGAATATATTTTTGATCGCAAGCGCAATTTTCTGTATTGCCTATGCGAAAGAGAAATAGATAACAAAGTTGTTCATCTGATTGTCAAAATCGATCTTTTTACTAAGCAGGTGTCCGACTTTTTTACAGGATATGATTTCTTTTCCTCTTTAGCTATTCGTGATGATGGGAATGCTATTTGCTTTGTTTGTTGGAATTTTCCCAATATGCCATGGGATGAATCTTATTTAATCGAGCTCCATTTATCTGAGCAAGGAGACATACTCTCCATTCAAGAAGTAGTGAAAAAACCAAATATTTCCATTTGTTTGCCTTCCTATCACAATCATCATGTATATTACCTTAGTGATGAATCTGGCTTTTGGAATCTTTACATTGTCCATGATGAAACAGAAAAGCAACTCTCTTTTTTACATGCAGACATTGGCATCCCTGTTTGGGTTTTAGGGCAGCGTCGCTATTGTTTTACCGATCAGTATATTGCACTTATTTATACAGAAAAAGGAGTGGATCAACTAGGACTTATCGATCTTTTATCTCTAGACTTTAACACTTTTGATACTCCCTATACTTTTATTAAAAATATCTGCAGCGATGGAGAACATCTCTATTTTATAGGGTCTAATCTGACTACTCCTGCAGAAATTGTAAAAATTAATCTACAAAATTTAGCAACTACAGTTATCAAAAAATCCAAAGAACTAACCGTTGATCCTTCTTATTTTTCTCACCCGACTCTAATCGAGTTCCCCTCCTCTCAGGGACTTGTTTATGGTATTTTCTATCCTCCCCACCATCCACAGTACCGAGGAATGGAAAATGAACTACCTCCTGTAATTTTTAAAGCGCACGGAGGTCCAACTAGCCATGTACCTCTTGCATTTGATGCGGAAGCTCAATTTTTTACTTCTAGAGGATTTGGATATTGCTCGATCAACTATGGAGGAAGTTCTGGTTTTGGTAGAAAGTATAGAGAGAGATTGAAAGGAAATTGGGGCATTGTTGATGTACAAGATATGATACAAGGAGCAAGCTACTTAACTCATGAAAAAAAAGCAGACTCCAATCGTCTCATCATTAAAGGGGGAAGCGCAGGAGGGTTTACCACTCTTAGCGTTTTATCACAAACAACATTATTTCAAGCAGGTGTTTTTTATTATGGTGTAGCAGATGTTACCTTGCTTGCAGAACATACCCACTCGTTTGAATCTAGATACTTGGATCAGTTAATTGGCCCCTATCCACTAAAAAAAGCCTTATATGAAACCAGATCTCCCATTCATCATATTGATAAAATTACGGCTTCTATGCTCTTATTTCAAGGGGGAAAAGATAAAGTAGTACCACCTAAGCAAACGCAAATGGTCCATGATGCCCTTGTAAAAAGGGGCACCCCTGTTACTTATATCTTCTTTGAAGAAGAGGGTCATGGGTTTGTACAATCAGGAAATATCAAAGCAGCAATAGAAGCAGAATTATCCTTTTATAAAGAAGTTTTTTCTCTTGAACCAAAAAGAACTTGATCTTGTAAAAAAAATCCCTTAGCGTGAGGTTTAAAAACCAAGTTAGATGATGATCAATGGACTCAAATAAACGATGGCGTAAAAGCCAATCTTTCCCTATTTTTCTTGTCTTATTTTTAGGTTATATTGGCTATTCGATTGTGCTGCCTATTTTTGCTCCTATGTTGTTCGATCCAAATCATGGGCTTTTACCTAGTTATCATAAGGAGTCTACCCGAAGTATCATTTTAGGAACATTGATAGCCATGTACCCCTTAGGACAAATCATTGGGTGTCCTTTACTTGGCAAACTATCCGATATTCATGGGAGAAGAAAGGTTCTTCTTATTTCTCTTGGCTTGATTATTCCTGGTTATGTTTTATCTGGTCTTGCCATCTCTACCAATCATCTTTCTTTATTGTTTATCTCTCGATTTCTTATTGGACTTTGCGAGGGTAATATTGTTATTGCAACCGCTTCTATTGCTGATATTAGTAATACTCACTTAAACAAGGTAAAAAATTTTGGATGGATTACAACAATTAGCAGTAGTGGTTTTGTTATAGGACCACTGCTTGGAGGAAAACTGGCTGATTCCAAGATCATATCATGGTGCAGTTATGCTACCCCTTTTTACCTATCTGCAGTTGTTGTGGTAATTGCCCTTATTTGTGTCTATTATCTTTTTGAAGAAACAAAGCCACCTCAGCGACATCTGCCTTTTAGCCCCATGAGAGAGTTAAAAGGAATGTACCACGCATTAACTTATAAAGAACTACAGCCTGTATTTTTTGGAAACTTTAATCTGTATATGTCTTTTTTCTTTTTCTTTGCTTTTTTGCCGGTAATATTAGTTAGACAATATAATTTTGGAGCCTCTTTGCTTGCAGAGGCAGAAGCCTATCTTTCCTTGTGTATTTGCATTACCCCTATTTTCTATAGAAAGCTATCCAAATACCTCGCTTCTAACCAAGTCGCGGCTCTTTCTGGTTTTTTATTTTTTATCGGTGAAGTAATCCTGTTATTTGTAACGACACCACAAAGCCTTGTTGTTACCTTATTATTACCATCTGTTTGTATTGCAGCAGGATTTACTTATTCCAGCTTGATGATATCGGATAGAGCATCTAAAGATAAGCAAGGTGAGGCTCTTGGTAGTAACCAATCGATACTAGTATTAGCGGAATGTTTATCGGGACTACTCGGTGGCGTGTTAGCGGGCGTCTTCTTAAAACTACCTATTATCATTAGCGCCATCATGGCACTTGTTTGTGGGTTTTGGATGACGTTTAAAGTGCAAAGCGAGATCATTAACGATTGATCTCACTTTATTTTAGTCATTTACATTTAGTTCCCAGCAACTTTTAGTACCTCTTTTCTTTCTTAATTTAAAGACCAGTCCCACTAGTTTTTCTCAACATTACCCATTTATCCTGGCCTTTATCTTCTCCCAGATGGGAACTTTAGCCTTTGAAGTCATTCTAAACCAAAGAGTCAGAAAAAACAGGAAAACACAAGCCCATATCATCACATAAAAGGAATCTAAAAGTGCTAGGAAAGCAGCTTGTCTATCTGCTATGTTGTTGATTGTTTGCCTTGCCATTTCATAGGTATAGCGCAACGATTGCAGTGTGCCTAGATTTTCCAGTGTAGAATCTTGAAATACATTCACAGTTTCCGCTATGCGCTCATGATGAAAAATGGTGCGCCTTTGCCAAATAGTGGTAAAGACAGCAGTTCCAATACCGCCAAAAAGGCTTCTTACAAAATGAAAAATACCGAGGGCTCCTGGCATATCTTCTTGTGATATTCCTTTCATGGCAAGCAACATCATAGGAGCCGCGTATGTAGCAAAACCTATACCCATAAGAGCTCTAGATATGCCGATATGGACGATATCGACATTGGTAGTAAAGGTAAGGAAATAGACAAAAGATATAATAAAAAAGATCATAGTACACATGATTAAAAGAAGTTCACCAAACAGATCAATCAACTTTGGAACTAGCGAAGATAGCAATACAGGAGCAATTCCAAGAGGAGCTATAGCAATTCCCGCCCAGTAAGCATCATATCCCATATAAGTTTGCAACCATAGAGGAATAAGCACGATAGATCCAAAATAAGAAGCATATAACACAGCCATGATAATGCAAGAGAGTGAAAAACTTCTAATTTTGAACACATGGAGTCGTAGAAACGGATTTTTCTTTATCAACTGATAAGGTATCAAATATATATAACAGAGTGAAAAAGTAATACAGAGAATGGTAATACGATGAGAGTTAAACCAATCCCACTCTTGCCCCTTATCTAAGAATATCTGCAAACATGTAGCAGCCACTGCAAATAAAAGGAAGCCAACCCCGTCAAAGGGCATTTGTACTATTTTGCTCTCTCTTCTCTTTAAAATAAGGCCAATTCCTATCGTACAAATGACACCAATGGGAATGTTAATAAAAAAAATCCAGGGCCAGGTGTAATTCACACAAATCCAACCACCCACAACAGGGCCTACCACGGGAGCTACAATGATAATAAGGGCCCAAACAGCGATTGCCTTTGTTACTTTTTTGGGAGGATTAACCTCTCCAATAAAACCTTGTGACAGGGGAATCAGGGGACCGGCTACTAGTCCTTGAATAAACCGTCCGATCACAAGCATAGGAAATGAGAGTGCGGCCCCACAAACCCAAGAAAGAAGCGTAAATAGAAAGATAGAGCTTACAAAAACCCTCACCCTTCCAAAGCGACTCGCAAGCCATCCGGTTAAAGGAAGTCCAATTGCATTTCCTACTGCAAAAGCTGTGATCACATAGGTACCTTGATCGTTAGAAACAGCTAGATCTCCTGCGATATATGGTATCGCTACGTTTGCAACGGAATAATCCAGTACATACATAAAAGCAGTAAGTGATATTAAGATGTTTAAAATAAGTAAGACAGGACCATCAAGATATTTGTTATCTGTCATTACAACTCTAACCTTTCAATTACCTTATCTAAAGGAATAGATGCATTTTTCTTGATAATGTCTTGGATGATTGCATCTACTCCGTCTTGTTGATTCCCATATATATTCGTATAGTAAACAGGACTATCTCCCATATCTGATGGAACCCTTGCTCCATATTGATCATGGGTATCTACTGTAACATACATCGACATGCCTATTCTAAGCGGAAATCTAGAAATCTCTACAGGGTCCAAATCAATTCTAACAGGGATTCTTTGTACAATTTTAATCCAGTTTCCTGTTGCATTTTGTGGAGGAATTAAAGAAAAAGCAGCGCCGGTCCCCCCATCAATTCCCACTACATGACCATTATACACGACTCCAGATCCATAAAGATCCGATGTTATCTTTACAAGCTGACCCATACGGACTTGTGATATATCCACTTCTCTAAAATTTGCTTCCACCCACATCTGGTTTAAGGGAACAACAGCCATCATTAAATCGAGTGGTTGTACAAAAGAACCTACTTGTACCACTCGTTTAGAAACAATACCATCGCATGGGGATTTGATCGTGCAGCGGCTAAGGTCTACAAAAGCTTTTTTCACCTCATTTGCATCTTTTATAACAAGCGGATGATTAGCTAATATTGTTCCTTGCAAAAGAGCATAAACTTGACTTAAACTTGCTTTTGCACTCTCTACCATAGAAGTCGTTTCTTCCAAAAAGAGCTTTGCATGGATATACTCCTCTTTTGATACAGCGCCATCTTCTACAAGGTTTTTGCGATCTTCATAATCAATCTCTGCCTTCATTTTTTCTGTTTTTTTAGTGATTAAGTCTGCTTTTTTCTGATCATACTCTTCAAACAACTTGGAAACATCACGTACTGTATTTGCTAAATTAGCGCTCATCTCTTTAAAACGTATCTCAAAATCTGTTTTATCAATCTCGATTAAAATTTGACCTTCTTTTACATAGCGCATCGTGTCGGTATTTACACTAGAGACAATACCTGAAATTTGAGGGGAAATATTAACTAAGTTACCATGGACATAAGCATCATCTGTACTGTCTGTATATCTACCCCACCCATACCAATAAATAATGATACAAAGAGTAGTTGCTATCACTATCGCAGTAAAATAGAGCATATAGCGCTTCATGCCGCCGTTGTTATTATGTACTGGTTGCTCATCTGCCATGGTTTGCCTCTATAGTTATATCGATTGGTTGATAAAATCCTCCGCCTAGCGCCTTAATTAATAAAATGGTTTGCATCTGATGACTAAACTGCATATTCACTAAGTTTATTTTTTCTCTATTCAGCTCAATATTTTTATCTATCACAGTGAGATAGCTATCAAGACCATGATTAAATCTAGATAGATGAAGGTTATAAATCGATATACTCTCTTCTACCACTTGCTCTCTTATCTCTGTATTGCGATATGTTTGTTTAAATTTGGTGATTTGATCCGACACTTCTTTTGCAGCCTCAAGTAGTAGGTTGTTATATTTATACACTTCCTGTTCAAAGAAAAAGAGTTTATTAGATAAATTGGCTTTTAATCTTCCTCCGGTAAACAATGGCAAATTTACAGTGGGATTAATCGTCCAAGTAAAACTACTTGCCGCAAATAAATTATTAAAATGAAAGCTTTGGAATCCCGCATTGGCAAATAAATTGACATCTGGATAAAAGAGTGTTCTTGCAACCCCTATTTCTTTTGATGCGGCATCAATGAGCCAGATTTGAGCGCTCAAATCTGGCCTTCTTGCAAGTAAATCAAGTCCTATCTGATTTGGCAGGGCAAGAGGCTTTAATGTGTTATTGCCATTTAGCTCAATACAAAGCTTCTCTTCTGGCCCTTTCCCCATTAGCACATTAATGGCAGTCGTTGCTATCTTTTCATCTGCATAGGCTATTTCGAGTTGCTCTTTTGTATTATTCAATGCAATTTCTGCCTGGAATAGTTGCATTTCATTATCGACTCTATTCTTTATTCTTTTTTTAATCAGCTGCACCAGGCTCTCTTGCTCCAGCATGACATCTGAGAGCAACTGGATATTCCATTTAGCTGCTAAAAGCGCAAAATACTGCGTAGCAAGCGTAGTGCTAACTATTAAATCAGCCTGTTTTTTTTCTGCTAATTCTGCATTTGCTCTTCCAAGCATTGCTTCATATGCTTTTCTATTTTTGCCCCAAAAATCAAATTCGTAGTTAAAATTAAGTCCAAGATTATTGATCAAGTTATTCGTTAGAGGAACACCAGGAATAACTAAATTTCCGTTTTTGCTCCACTTTTCCGCCTGATCGGAAAATCCTGCATCCAGAGTTGGAAATAATTTAGATCTAACCACCAGTGCCTGCTGATATGCTGCCCTATATTTTGATTCTGCACTTTTTAATGATGGATTATTATGAAGAGCCAGTTCG
>JACRBE010000037.1 GCA_016213235.1 Chlamydiales bacterium
AATCATATTAAATAAAGAGTCTGATGAAGATGATGCAGAGCATAGTCTCCAGCATCATATAGAATCTCTACATCCGGTTGATTATATTGATATTCACCTTCTTGATGATAGGACGCTGGCAAGCTTCATTCAATTTATTAAAGGGTTCTTTTATGCAGCTACCAAGCAAAAAACAGCATCGGTTATTAGCACTATACAACAACCCGTGATCGCAGGAAAATTAGCAGAAGAGATCGTCCTTAGACCGATATTAAATCGGTAAAAATTCTCATTGTTTTTTGACAAACATATGTAAAATCATATACATTTTTCCTTTTTTTTTGAGAAAAGCATGCAACCTGATTCTATTGACATTTCTTTTTATCAAACGCGGCTCCATCTTCAAGCAGCTGTTTTTACCCGTATTGCTCATGAGGATGCAATGGTTGCAATCGTCTACAAAGTGACCCAACCCAATAAAAATGCGTTAATTTTAAAAATTTGTGAGCGAATAAGTGATTACTTACGCGAGATATATTTTCTAAAGCACTTCTTAGGAAAAATTCCAGTACCCAACATAATAGAAGTGGTGCCACCTGAACAAGAGATGCCTGGCGCAATTTTAATGGAATGCTTGCCTGGAACACTTCTTAAACCAAGCGATATTACAGAGTCACTTGCTTACGAACTCGGACAGAATTTCGCATCTATCCATCTAAATCGTTTAGCAGGATATGGAGATCCTATTCTGAACCAGTTGAATGATGATCCCAAGATTTATTTTACTTTTAAATTTAACGAGGGTCTTGATGAATGTAGGAACCATTTACCTATGAGCTTATTGAAAGCCTGTCATCGCTACTATGAATCACATCTTGATCTTTTATCCTCTGTAGATGGTCCCTGTATTGTTCATCGTGATTTTCGTCCTGGTAATCTCATTGTACATGAAGGTAAGCTTCAGGGAATCATTGATTGGGCTGGAGCTCGCGGAAGCTTTGCAGAAGAAGACTTTTGCTCTTTAGAACATGGAAAATGGTTAAACAATAACAAAACATCCTTTTTATTAGGTTATGCTACTATTCGCTGTGTCCCTAACTATATCCCTTTAATCCCGTTTCTACGCGTAAATAAAGCAATTGCTACGATTGGATTTACTGTCAAACGTGGCACCTATGAAACAAGTGATGCACGCATCTATCAATTTAACCGCCAATTTCTTGAAGGTTTTTTTTAAGAAGATACTTCCAAGGCTGCTTGCACTTAAACGTCATTCCAAGTATTTTGCTATATAAAGATTCAAACGATCCCTATGGCAAAACCTAAGAGCATTTTTGTTGCATCCACCGGTCAAAATATTGGAAAAACAACCTGCTCACTCGGGATATATTCAGGTCTTAGTAAGCGCTTTTCAAGCGTTGGTTTTATTAAACCAGTTGGGCAACAACATGTTGAAATCTCTCCCGGGGTATTCGTTGATAAAGATGTCGCTTTGTTTCAAGATCAGTTCCATATTCTTGATGATCCCAGCCTTATGTCTCCTGTTTTATTTCCAAGAGGCTTTACCAAAGACTTTCTCGATGGCAAAGTAAGTCAATATGAATTGATTCACAAAATACACTCTTCTTATGCCCATTTATCAAAATTCCACGACGCTATGTTAATCGAAGGAACAGGCCATGTAGGCGTTGGCTCGATTGTAGGACTAAACAATGCAAAGGTAGCATCTTTATTGAATGTTCAAATGATATTAATTGTCGCAGGAGGGCTTGGTTCTGCTTTTGATAGTTTAGCATTGAACAAGCAGATGTGTGATTATATGGGTGTAAACATCGCAGGTATTATTCTCAATAAGGTGATTGAAGAAAAACAAGAGATGGTCCTGGAGTATATGCATAAAGCTTTAAGAGACTGGAAAATACCTATTATTGGGTGCGTGCCTTTTGATGCTTTTTTAGTTAATCCTTGTATGCAAGATTTTGAAATGCTACTACGCACGGAGCTATTAAGTGGCATAGAGCACCGCTATCGACATTTTGATCATATTCGATTAATAGCTACAACAGTAGATGTATACAAAAAACTAGTATCTCCTTCACAACTGATTATTACACCGGGATCTCGCGTTGATATTATTGAAGAAACGATTCACCAGCACTGGCAATATCACAAAAGAGAGAAAGATCTAAAAGCTGGACTGATTTTAACAGGAAGCATTCCCCCATCTGCAAAACTACTAGCAGAAATCAAGAAAGCTAAAATTCCCCTTCTTTATGCACCTATCAATAGTTTTGAAGTAATGAAAATGATCAACTCTTACACCCTTAAACTTCAAAAAGAAGATAAAGAAAAAATAAAAGAGGCTATCGATGTTGTAGAAAGTCATATCGATTTTGACTTTTTAACCTCTATCATGCACTTAAACTAATCATCCATCTTTTTATCTGATCTGCTAAATGCTCTGCTGATACACTTTTCACACACGGCGCTAAAATACAACTTCTTAAATAGTTGCACCTTTTATGAAAGGTCTGTCCAAAAGGACATGCGCCTTGGAACGAGGCGTTGCTTTTTGAGTTAATCCCATATACTTGAGAAGAAGAAGGGCCAAATATACTAAACGTGGGTATCTGTGTAAGAAACGCTAAGTGTAGCAGGGAAGAATCAACTCCAATAAAGCCTTTTGCTTGCAACATCAGTTGCTGCACTACCGGGAGCGTCCTATTACCAACTGATTGCCCTTTTTTTAATTTGGTTACCATATCACTTGCTCGTATCGACTCTTCCTCTCCCTGATAGAGAAGCACAAAACAGACTCCAAGTTGACTTTCTAGCTGCACAAGCACATCTACAAGCACGTCATCTTTTAGTTGTTTATTGTTCCATTTAGAAGCAAATCCAACTAAAAATGTACTCTTATATGATACATGTTTTAACTGATCCAGGTTATGTTGTTCATCTGCTGAAACCTTCAGCAATATCTGTGTTAATGAAAATATCGCCTTATCTTGGTAATACTTTTTTATCACTTCTAAGTATTGTAAATGCATGGATAAAGAAGTATCTACCTTTATTTTATGATAGGTACCAAGGCCATTTGGCCACTCTGCAAGTTGTGACCATGCAAACCCAATCTTTTTCTTAGAAGAGGCAAAAAAAGTTCCAAGAAGTGCTTTACAATTCCCCTGCAGGTCAAATACTACATCGTATTTTTTGCATCGCAGCTTTCGTACAAATGGGATGATTTCTTGTTTTAATTGCTTTGTATTGATAGCAATAATGCCATTAATATCGGGACTCGCTCTTGCTATCTCTATCCACCTTTTGTCTACGACAATATCAATGGATGCGGTGGGAAAACGATTTTTTAAGTACTGCAGAGCAAAGAATGATTGCATGATGTCTCCAAGCGATGACATCTTTACAATTAAAATCTGCAATCTAATACCTCTTGGAAATCATCTGGTATATTAGCAGTCACTTCTACTAGTTTTTTAGTAACCGGATGAAAATATCTTACAGACAAACAATGCAACATAAATCTTGGCACATAAAAGGGATATGCCTTTTTACCTGCATATTTATCATCTCCTAAGATGGGTACATGAAGAGCGCTTAAATGAATACGAAGTTGATGGGTTCTACCAGTAGTTGGAGTGCACTCTATTAATGATATGTTGCGACCATAACGCTGAGTCTTATATTTTGTATGCGCTAACAGTCCCTCTTTTTTTATGGATTCAAATCCATACTTTGCATCTTGGTGTGGTTGTCTATACTGCAAATAGCTTGTTCTCTCCCCCTCTTTTTCCTTTAGATGCCCAACACTAATTGCCAAGTAGACTTTGTGGATTTGCTTCTCTTTAAATTGCCTCTCTAACTCTTTTTTTGCCATCTCATTCTTTGCAATAAGATGGACACCTGTTGTCTCTTTATCGAGGCGATGCACCTGCATCGGATCTAAGCTTGATATGTAAGATCCTTTATTAAAGATGATAATATCTTCATCTTCAAAAATCTTTTCCGATAAATTTAGAGTAGTTAAAGATCTTTCGTCAAAGAAAATCTTATCCCCTACCTGCAATCGATACGTAGAAAATCTCTCTGGGTATTGATTAACAAAAAAGACTTTTTGATCAATTAATTGTTTTATTTTCTTTCCAGATAGAGAAGGATATTTCCCCGTCAAAAATTTCATCAACGAGCATCCTTCTCCTCTCTTATCTATCAAGAATTCTTTAAAATGGGATTTCTTCATCGGAAAAACTTTCGTCTATGTTATCCGCCTGGCCATGTGTCTGTGCTGTAGCAAAAGCCTCAGATTCCTGCTCGGATGATGTTTTATGGTTTTCTTGAACGCTCCCTTTTGTCGTTGATCCACCACTTCCAAAGGGACTAAATGTTATATGAAAAGCAGTGACGTTTAATGAGACTTGTGGATTTCCTTCTCTGTCATTATAAATCTCTGGTTTGCCAAGTTCCCCTGTAATAATGAGGGCTGTTCCTTTTTTAATATAAGGTAACATTTTATCAAACTGTTCTCCCCAAATCGTTACCCGATACCAAATTGTATCATCTTTTCCACCGCGACGAGAATTTGTAGCCACTCGAAAAGCTATTACTTTCATCCCAGAAGATGTGTAACGCACTTCTGGATCGTTTCCTAAACGGCCTGCTATCGTAATTTGATTCATATCATCCTACCTTGATCTAACAATTAATATGCTGTAATCAGTATAGCTTCTCATTTGCCAGAGTGCAAATTGTTTTTTTTTAATTTTTTTAAAAAAATTTTTTATTTTTTTGTCCTATTTTCAAGGATTGTGGAAACCTTGTTTAAAAGATATTGTAGAGCTTTTTTTTTTGTAATTAATCGATATAAAAAACTTAACTCTTTTCGCTTTTTTCATTTTTTTATCAATTAATTTATTGGACAAAAAAACTCATAAAATAGTAGAAAAAAATTTCTTATAAACAAAGTTTTTAACCTTAGTTATTAGAAAAATAAATGGCAAAGAAACGACCTCCTTATTCATTTAATAATGATTCAGCCTGGCAAAACAGATCTCAGTCTCGTTCATTATATCAGTTGAAAAAGCAGGTTTTACATGCTAATACGTTCCTATACCCAATTGATGAGAGTGAAGAATTTTATGATCCTTTTTCTGATCTTAGCCTATTTTTGGCAAAAAAAATCACTAAGATTATCTCGAGTGGCACTTTACCGAAACAATGGTCCGGAAAAGTACAGGAATTATTACTTGAAAAGATCTTACCTGAATTCGAAAAACGATTTCCGAAATATCGCCTAGGCGGATCAGCATTAAAAAAGACATTTGACAAAGTGCTTTTTTACTATCAAAAAATGCAGGCAGAAAAGCATGCTTTTCAATCCGATGGATCTATCGACGTAGAATATATCATTAAAGAAAATTTAAGAAATGCACCGCCTACCTCCTCTTTATATGGGGTACATCCTTATAACTACTCTCATCAACTGGCAGTAAAAGTATCCGAGTGTATTGCTACATTAGATGGTATTAGGATTCCCTTAGACCAATTAACAAAAACAATATGGTCTGCACAAAAACATCTACTTCCTAAGCAAGATCTTGTAAAAAAAGCGCCATTTGAGCATCACGAAATTATCGATAAGCTGATTATACGCAACCTACTCCATAACACTTGCTTAGAAAAGGAAATTTCACAACGCTTATTAATGGAAAGAATCATTCAATCGATTAAAGATTATGAGGAACTCTCTATCTATAAATCGATTGAAGACTTAAAAGTGGTTATTGCAAGCGTTTTATCAGATCTTGTTATTAAGAATTTAAGTATCTTTCGTCAGCTTTCAAGTAAAAAAATCGATGTCATGGAATCCTTCATTGTAAAACAAATTAAGCGTTGTAAAGAGCAAAAAGGAAGATTAACAAAAGAAAATAAAGCATCTATTGTAAGTCGTATTTTATCGCTATATCCCATCGCAGCCTCTTTACCAAGAGAAGATGCAAAACAGCAATTAGATGGGGCTATTCAATACGTATATTCTCTATCATCTAATATATTTGCTCCAACATCTCCTATGATGAATCACGCCATGCTATCTTTTATCAATACAGAGATCGTCTCATTAAAAGAAAAAAAAGAGACCGGAGCTCTTGAAAAGGTGCTCAGCACGCTACTTACAGTTTTCCAAGACGCTCATGAACTGCCAAAATTAAATGATAAACAGATCAGTGAATTAGAAGCGTGGATTTGGCATCTCATTAACCTGACTGACCAATCCTCCCATAAAATACCTAAAAAAGTGAAAGAGCTTATTGAAAATGAACTCTCCCACCTTATTGTAGAAAAAGAGGTATTTTGTTTTAGAGAATTGGTACAAGAAGCGCTTTTGTTTTTTAAACGTATCAATGAACTCGAATACTTTAAAAACTTTTTTGTTTTTAATCAGGAAACCAAGATAGAAGAAAAACTAAAAAACAAAGCTTACCTTTGGTCGATTCAAAACGATCTTGTTTGCTCTATTTTAGAATTTGATCATCACTCACACCTCATCAAAGAGACAGAAAAGGCTCTTGCTTCCAATGAATATAAGAATCTCTCTTCATTAATAGAAACAGTTTGTCAAAACTACATGAGAGCTTTTCCTTTTCTTTCTTCCTTTTCTCATCATTTACAGGTGCATGTTTGTATTATCGTAAAATATGTTTGGTACAACCATAAAAGAACAGATAAAGAAAGTAGTTATCACAGGTTTCTTAAATGGCATATGAACCGTTTAATAGAAAGTACGCTTCCCCTTGATGAACAAGGCTTGATAGATCATCTTGCAACCTTATCCATGCATACTTTACCGCTAATACCCTTTGATCCGGAGTGTATAAAAAACATCCATCATGTAGCAGCTATAGCCACCTAAATCCAATACATTTTCAAGCTATCTTCCATATATTATATTAGACTTCTTGCGTAACTCGCTTTGGCTGGAGAAATCGATGATTTTTCTGCAGATTTTTGTACCGAGCAAGGAAGACATACCCAAAGGGTAGAGAACGAGTAAGGACAAAAATCTGCCAAAAATGGCGACTTAAACGGCCG
>JACRBE010000038.1 GCA_016213235.1 Chlamydiales bacterium
ATATAGCTAAGTGCCTCAAGTGCTTCTTTAGCGGATAATTCGTAGGAATGCTTGATCAAGCCAAAAGATCTTGCAACCTTATCCTTTATTTTGGGGCTTTCTATTAAATGATCTCTTTTTTGCTTTTCCAAATGATGTAATTGCATACCACTGGTATGTACGCTGTTCATAATCTGATCTTCTGATACACCAAGGCAAAATCGATTTTTTATTACCACAATGTTGCCAAGAAAATGGTGTTGCATATCTATTCCACAAATCACACTGTTTGCATTGATAGTTCCTGTTAGTTGAGAAATATCTAGATCGTCTAGCAAAGCGGGGAGATGTAAAAATGCTTCTATGGTAAACCCTGTCCCACATTGTTTAGTGTCTGTGGTTAAATACCCAAATGTTTTATCATAGGCAAAACCAAGATGTTGATTCAGCTGATAGTCAATCCTGGTAAATGCTTCTAGTGTTTGGTGCCAATCGGTAGAGTAATCCATTTTTCTAATGCAGAGGTGATCGTCGGCATTAATAGATATCAGCATATTCATGGAGTCATCGATAATAAACCCAATACCTGGTTTGCTATTACAAATATCTTCTTGAATAAGAAAATTCTCATATAATATCTGCTTTTCCATCGGGCTTAACGCTTCTGCATCCAATCGTTTAGGGTTTTTCAGCAGCTTGTGCTCTTCAATGGTGTTAATAACCAGTTGTAAAACGTTCGCTTTTCCACTCTTATTTAGTTTGTTAGGGAATAAAAAACGATTGATATTTCTTTTTAGTTCAAACCGAGAAACAGGCCAAATAGCATCTGTATTTTCCATCAGCAGAGAAGCGGGGGAGAGATTAGTTATGATTGCTTTGTCCATTGCCTGCGCCTTCTGTTAATGTTTTGATTCGATCTCGAATCCACGCTGCCTGTTCATAATTTTCAATTTTCAATGCTTCATTCAATGCTGCATTTAAATTGGATAGACGAGAGGACAACTGGTCGCTTGCATGAAAAGGATTAAGCCCTACATGTAAAGAATGGTCATGAGAATTAGAAAAAATAGCATATACAGGATGTGGAATGCTACCCTCTTTTTTTAGTTTTTTTAAAATAAGATCTTGGAATGTTTGATAGCATATACTACAACCTAAAGCACTTCCATTGAGAAGATCACTGCCCTTTGTATGGCAATTTTCACAACAAATAGACTCATATTGTTTTTCTGCTTCTAAATCTTCTAATGCGCGATTCGCATACAGCCTTTTAGCGAGTTCTGGGCAATCTTCACATGCTTCTAATTCTTGTATCTGCTCGTTAATGACTTGTTTATAAATAATACAAGCTTTTTTCTTGCATCCCTTACATTCAATAAAACGCTTATCCATGAAAAATCTCCTTAAAGCTTGATTTTATGTGTTGATTAAAATAAATCAATAAAATTAGATGGATAGTTAATAATAAGAGGTTTTTATGAAAAGGCTCTTAATAATAATCTTTTGTTTTTCTTTTTTAATTATAGGATACACAGCATCTTATATCACAAAACCTACAGAAGTAACTAGTGTAGCGGATTGTTCTGCTTTATCGGATGATGAACAAGCATTTGCAGATGAATTAAGTGCAATGCAGCGCGAATTATTTTGTCGCATGTTTAATGATGACCAACGTGCAAAAGCTATGTCTAGTGCAAAAAAATCAAAAAATGCTAATGCTGAAGATGATGCAGTAGAGCAAGTGTTAAAAGAATCTAGACAATCACCTGAAATATCAGCAAAAAGCTAAATTAATATGATGAGATTTCATGCTATGGTGGGATAGCTAAACAGGAAAAAATGCATTGCTTCTATCAATATGCGGCAGGTAATAGGTGTTTCCACTTGTTTGGTCCAATGATAGATAAGGGATAGTAGGATGCTGATAATCACGCGTAAAAGAAAAAAAGATAGTGAAGGAATAAGAATCATACCACTAAAGGCATAGACAATAGCAGTTAGTGCAATACTTACAATAACCATCCCCTTTTTTGGGATGTTAGAGAGTTCTTTTTGCATAAATCCACGAAAGAACCCCTCTTCCGGAATTATTTTAATAAAACAAACAAGCACAAACCACAGTAGCATAGCTAAGTTAATCTTAGGGGAAAATACAATCCATTTGCACATCACAAGCAAAGCTATTGTTACGATGCTAGTTATTAAAGCAATCAGGAGTCCCTTATAACTGAAGGATGTCCAGCCCTTGCCAGATAAAAGAGTATGGTGAAAGGCAAGAGGGAATATGCCAATAAAGGGAATGCCGTAATTTAACCATAGATCATAGGAAACAGATACATCATCATGTTTGATATTGGAAGCGATCGTTAGATCGGAAAATCCTCTAATGAGTTCCCACGCAAGACCTATTGAAATCATCATCGCGATGACCATAATAAAAATTCTAGGTAGTCCATCGATAGAAAAAGAGAGTAATACATGCGCAAGGAGTAAAATCACAATAGGTATGATCGTGATCCACTGTGTTACACCATTAAGAAGTGTAAGCAGATAAGATAAGCCAAGGATGGGAGCCCAAAGCCAAACGCTTTTTTTGACCCATAGGGACAAAATCGATATAATGACGAGTCCGTAAGCAATTAATGCTACAGGATGTTGAAAAAGAAATTGTATTGTTAATATCGTAGATTCCATACTTTTCTCTTATAATAGAAAGGATTTGTTGTGCATCAAAAAATACAAGATTCATTGAAATGGCTTGAATTCCCCATATTATCTTCTTTTCAAGAAATACAACATGCCTGTTTGGAAAAACATGGGGGGATAAGTCCACATCCATTTGATTCTTTGAATTTTAGTGTTTCCGCTGGCGATACGGTGGAAAATGTTTTGCGAAATAAGCAAAGGCTAACAGAGGTTTTTCAGCTTGAATATGTATTATTTCTCAATCAGGTCCATCAAGATAATATCCTCGTACTGAATGATTATGAGGATATTGCAATAATAAATAAGAAAAATATTGCTGCAGATGGAGTTATTACACATTTAATAGATGTGGCGCTTGTTATTAGGCATGCAGACTGTCAGGCGATTTTATTATATGATCCCATCAGAAAAATAATAGGAGCTATTCATGTGGGATGGCGAGGTAATGTCATTAATATTATAGCAAAGACGATTAAGACAATGAACGCCCACTATGAATGCAATCCGGCGGATATTAGGGTATCTATTTCTCCCAGCCTTGGGCCAAATGCATCACAATTTATTCATGCAAATCAAGAGTTTCCAAAAGATTTTTTTGCTTTTGAATGCAAAAAAGACTATTTCAATTTATGGGATATTTCAACCTACCAGCTAATACAATCAGGGCTATTGCCTCAGCATATCGAACTGGCCAGGATTTGTACTTATGAAGATCACAACTTCTTCTCTTACAGGAGAGAAAAACGTTCCGGAAGAAATGCTTCTTTCATTTGTAGGAATAATTAATCTAGCTCCAATATTTTATATTAGGTATCATTTTTTCTTTTATTATTGATGACAATATATGCAAATAGAAGAATTAGTAACTTTCCCAGAAGTAAAAAAGATTAAATTGGATGTTTGGTCTGATAATAGGGGCTTTTTCCTGGAGTGGTATCAACAGGATAAATTACACAAGCTTGGTATCCCCAATATATTTGTACAATCTAACCACTCTTTTTCAAAAAAAAATGTTATCCGTGGAATGCATTTTCAAACAACACCTGGTCAGTCGAAGTTAGTCTATGTTCCTATTGGGCATATCTATGATGTAATAGTAGATGTCAGACTAAAGTCAAAGACCTTTGGCAGATGGCAAGCCATTCATTTAAGAGAAGAGGAGCCAACACTACTATTTGTTCCTGCCGGCTTTGCGCATGGATTTTGTGTGCTGAGTGAACAGGCTCATGTTATTTACCAAGTAGATTCTTTTTACAATCCTCACACAGAAAAAGGATTTCATTATGCAGATCCTATGATAAAAATTAATTGGTTGATAGATACTCCTATTGTATCAGAAAAAGACAAACAGAATTCTTCATTAAAGGAAGTCATTACATGTATTGGATAGTTGGTAAATATGGTACCCTTGCACACGGGTTAGCTCGTTGCTTGGAGGAAAAGAATAAGCCTTTTATCGCTACTTCTTCTCAAGAGGTGGATATTACAAAAGAGCGTGATATTCTTGCCTTTGTAGAAACGCATCCACTTGATTGTATTATTAATGCAGCTGCATATACGAATGTAGATTTAGCAGAAAAGGAGTCGGAAAAAGCGTTTGCCATTAATTCAACGGGACCTAAATTACTTGCAAAAATAGCTCATGAGAGAAAAATGAGATTAATTCATCTTTCTACAGACTACGTGTTTAATGGTGATACACATTCTTCTTATGAAGAAACAGATATATGCAGTCCTATTAATGTTTATGGAATGACAAAACTCTATGGAGAAAATTTTGTACAACAAGAGCATCCTGGTGCATGTATTATTAGAACTTCTTGGTTATATGGAAAATATGGGCATAATTTCCCACAAAAAATAGCACAATTATTGCGCACTCAGGAAAAACTATCCATTGTAGATGATCAGTTTTCTTCTCCAACATATGTAGACGACCTGGTAAGTGCTATTTTTTCTCTCGAGCATCAACATGGAGTATTTCATTTTTGCAATAAAGGGCATGTTTCCAGGTATCTGTGGGCCTTAACGATATATGATTTTTTACGTCAAAAAGAAAACGTCCCATGTAAGGCTCTGATTCCTGTTTCATCTAAACTTTTTATATCGGAGGCTAAAAGACCCTTGCAAACATGTCTTTCTACAAAAAAATATGTACAAGCAACAAAACAAATACCGATGGAATGGGGAATGTCTTTCAGGAAATATTTAGAGGAGCCTTCATGCTAGTAACAGGTGGTCTTGGATTCATGGGATCTGCTTTTTTACGGTTTATGCTAGAAAATAATCTCGTGAAAAATAAGATTATTAATTTGGATAATATGACGTATGCGGCAAATTTATTAAACACAGCAAGCATTCAGGGTGATCCAAGATATGTATTTGTTAAAGGATCTATTTTAGACTCTTCATTATTGGAAGAGTTATATAAAGAATTTCATTTTTCTAGCATTGTTCATTTTGCTGCAGAAACACATGTAGATAATAGTATTGCCAGCCCAGAGGTATTTGTTCAAACAAATATTTTGGGGACATTTTCGTTATTAGAATTTGTAAAGGATCATCGACATATTCGTTTACATGTAGTGTCTACAGATGAAGTATATGGTTCTTTAGCATCGGAAGGTTATTTTATTGAAGATAGTCCATATCAACCAACTTCACCTTACGCAGCAACAAAAGCCGCTGCAGATCATTTGGCAAGAGCATATCACAAAACATATGGATTGCACATTACCATATCACATTCTTGTAATAATTATGGCCATGGGCAACACAAAGAAAAATTAATTCCACGTATGATTACAAATTTGATTAATAAAGACCCACTTCCTATTTACGGAAATGGGAAAAATGTTCGCGACTGGTTATTTGTAGAAGATCATGCAAGGGCAGTATATATGATAGTGCAAGAAGGCTCTCCAGGATCAGTGTATAATATTGGTGCAAATAATGAGTGGGCAAATATTGATTTAATTTATTTGCTTATCACGATGTTTTGTGACATTACTGGAGAAAATGTACAGCAACTCAATCAACTAATACAATTTGTAACGGATAGGCCGGGGCATGATTATCGCTATGCGATCTCTAATCAAAAAATAAGAAAAGAGTTAGGATGGACACCTTGCTATGATATGGCAACCGGGTTAAAAAAAACAATGAAGTGGTATTTAAATGAAGCAGAGCAAAATAGTTTGTATCATTCCTGCCAGGCTAGACTCTAAGCGGTTCCCAAGGAAGATATTGGTAGATATTCATGGTAAACCACTTATTTGGTGGGTATATCAAGCAGCAAAAAAATGCCAGCAACTTAGCAGGGTATATATTGCAATTGATCATGGAGATACAAAAAAAATAGTAGAAAAGTTTTGTCCGGATATTATTGAAACATCGCCACATTGCAAAAATGGTACGGAGCGCATCATTGATGCTTTGTCAAAAAAGGAAATCGATGGGGATATCATTTTAAATTGGCAAGCAGATGAACCGATGATCAATGCGCAAATGATTGATGATTTGTTTGTAAAGCAGGAATCTCATATTGATATTTGGACGCTAAGAAAAAAGCTACATTCTCTAGAAGAGGTAAGAAATCCAAATGTAGTTAAAGTAGTAACAAATCATTTACAATTAGCATTATATTTTTCAAGAGCATCAATTCCATTTATTAGAGATCAAGAAATGATGATAGAAAGTCCTTATTTTAAACATGTAGGATTGTATGCATATACAAAAAAAGCATTAACGAAAATAAAGCAACTAGAACATATCGATCTCGAAAAATGTGAACAACTAGAGCAGCTTACTTTTTTATATCATGGCATGAATATTCATGTGGGCGATACGCTTATTGATACGATTGGAATAGATACAAAAGAAGATCTTTTAAAATTTGTAGGTCTTATACAATTAAATTCTTGAGAGGAACGATGGATGCAATACAGCAACAAACTTCTATTTCGCATAGATTATATGATGCACAAGCATGTATGAATGCTATTTCGCAACTCGCTTGGAAAGTAATTGATTGTATTGAGTCTTTTTTTAAACATTATATTTGTTGTTATCCCGCAGAATTAACAAATATTGAAACGACACAATTATCGCCCCCTTGGGAAAGAGTTGCTTCTCGACTGGCTCAAATTGGCAAGTGGATTTTCCAGCTTAAACGAGAGCATTTTTTATATGATGCAAATGGGGTAGCTTTTTTAAACCTAGAGCGTAAAAGACAAGAGGTAAAGCCTATGTTTCAACTTGTCCAAGATGGAATTGTGCAAGCGCCTATTTTAAAAATAAAATTAAACAAACAACAGCTGCGTGGATTTCCTCCCTCCATACGAGGTGGTTTAGAAAATAAATATATTAAATTATATTTAACAGTGTATGCGGGATCAAGTAGCCACTATAGAAAAAGACTCATGTTAAGTATTAATAATAAACAAGGGCTGCATACAGGGTGTTTTGAAGCTGTAAACATCACACCTACAAGGAATAATGGAATGCGCATGGAATCTTATGCTCTATGGCATTCTTCTCAAACAGTCGAGACATTTAACGTCGATGAAAAAGAATCGGTTAGTTATGGCATGATGAGTTGGTTCAATCAAACTCATGGAGGGGCTGAAATAACTATTTTTTTGAATAATCCTGATACTGAGGAAGCTCGGGTTTTAAATGAATCTACTCATATTCATGATATGATTGATGGATTGAAAGATATAGAACTAGGGAAGTTATTAAAAAAAATATTTATTGAATTTGCTTATCAAGGAAAAATTTCTTTATCTTAACTTATTGTTCTTTATCTTCATCCTAAAAAACATCGGTTTTTTTTATTATTAATTTTGCTTTTTTTTAATTATAATAGTAAATTATCCGCATAAAAAGGAAAGAATGATGATTATGCCAGCGATTCAAAATGTTTCTTTAAATTGTCAAAATTATTTGAGCAATTATGCATTAAACCCATGTGCGAACGAGCTCACCTGCACTAGCAAACTAGCGGCTCTTGCCATTACTTTTTTTGCGACCCTTTTTACAGGAGGTTTATTTGTTTTGGGGATTGCTGCATATCAATGGTGTTGTATTACTGACACGGCAAATCCAGCTGGTATAGATAATGATTCGGTCTCTGATGATATGCCAGTAGCACCAATGCCTCTTACCCCTGATCAATCTAACCAGTTACGCAGTGCAGCAAGAGCAGGAGATATCAAAACTATTCGAGAGTTCTTAAAAGATGCTACTATGTCAGAGTCTGATCGGGGATGGGGAGTTCACGCAGCAGCTGGACATGGACATCTTGACATTGTACAAGAGTTCTTAGCAAATGGAGCTTCTATTGACGGTTATCGGGGAAATGCAGTTATGGCAGCAGCCAGAGAGGGACATTTTGACATCGTACGAGAGCTCTTAGCAAATGGAGCTACTATTTCAGAAGCTAGTCGGGGAAATGCAGTTCAAGTAGCAGCCGCAACTGGACGTCTTGACATCGTACAAGAGCTCTTAGCAAATGGAGCTACTATTTCAAAAGGTAGTCGGGGAGATGCAGTTCAAGTAGCAAACGAAAATGGACATCCTGAAATCGCAACTTACCTTGCACAGGGAACTGAAAGTGAACAAATAACTTGATAAAACTTCATTGCAAATAGTATAAATTTTTGTTCAAATTTTGGAGGGAAAAAAGATAAGCAAGAATCTTCTAGATATCTACTCAGACTCTTTGATTGCTCAAAACCATCATGCTGATGCCACATGCCTTTCAGATCTAGATGATAGAAAAAAAGATCAGTACCAAAATCTAAGATCACTAAATCTCAAGGATATCTTATTACTAGAAATCAGCCGCGACCCTCCAGGGAGCCTCTCTTTCTTTTTAGAAGGGGTAAAGTCTTATCTTTCTAGAGCTTGTTAAGAAATGCTTTTAAAGACCTGTAGAGTTTCTCCTGATACATTTCTCCAAAGCATTTTAGATTTATTTGTTTTACTAACTCTAAGGGGTCAATATCTACCAGTATAGTTCCGTTTATCTTCATCCTAATATTTGACTTTGATGTTTGCCTAAAGTAAAATCGATGCTTATAATTTAGGAAAAAAAGAATGTCTACACAAGAAATTATTGAAGAGAGACAAGATTATAAATATGGTTTTACGACTACTATAGAAGTAGAAAAGTTTGCTAAAGGCTTAAATGAAGAAGTGATTAGAAATATTTCTAAGAAAAAGGAGGAGCCATCTTTTTTATTAGAATTTCGATTAAGAGCTTTTGCAAAATGGCTAGAAATGAAGGAACCCTCCTGGGCAAATATAGAGTATCCTCCCATTGACTTTCAACAAATTAGTTATTATGCCGCTCCAAAGCAAAAACAGTCTATAGAGAGCTTAGATGAGGTAGATCCGGAAATACTAAGGACTCTAGAAAAGCTTGGTGTTCCTGTTGATGAGCAAAAGCGGCTTATGAATGTTGCTGTAGATGTAGTATTTGATTCAGTATCACTTGGCACTACATTTAGAAAAACATTAGAAGAAGCAGGCGTTGTTTTATGCTCTATTAGTGAAGCGGTTAAGAAGTATCCTACGTTAATTGAAACATATTTAGGGACGATTGTTCCTCCCTCTGACAATTTTTATGCAGCACTAAATTCTGCAGTCTTTTCGGATGGATCGTTTGTTTATATTCCAAAAGGAGTACGTTGCCCAATAGAATTATCCACTTATTTTAGGATCAATGAAAAAGAGACAGGACAATTTGAGAGAACGCTGATTATTGCAGAAGAAGACTCTTATGTGAGTTATTTAGAAGGGTGTACTGCTCCTGCATATGATACCAATCAACTACATGCAGCTGTAGTGGAACTAATTGCACTAGACAATGCGCAGATCAAATATTCTACGGTACAAAATTGGTATGCAGGTGATCCAAAAACAGGTAAAGGTGGTATTTATAACTTTGTGACAAAACGGGGCAAGTGCCAGGGGAAGCATTCAAAGATTTCCTGGACACAGGTAGAGGCTGGTGCTGCAATTACTTGGAAATACCCGAGCTGTATCCTTTTAGGAGATTATTCTGTTGGGGAGTTTTACTCTGTAGCACTGACTAATGGTAAGATGCAGGCAGATACCGGAACAAAAATGATCCATATTGGAGAACATACGAAGTCAACGATTATATCGAAGGGAATTTCTGCAGACAAATCACATAATACTTATAGGGGAAAAGTGTTTATTTCTCCTAAAGCCTCTCATGCAAGGAATTATACTCAATGTGATTCGATGCTCGTTGGTTGTGAGTGCTCGGCAAATACATTCCCTTATATAGAAGTGTATAATCCCTCTGCACAATTAGAGCATGAGGCCTCTACTTCAAAAATGAATGAGGAACAACTTTTTTATTTGGAATCAAGAGGGTTATCAAAAGAAGATGCGATTAATATGGTAGTCAATGGCTTTTGTAAAGAGGTCTTTGATGAGCTGCCACTTGAATTTGCAGCGGAGGCAAAAAAATTATTAACTCTTAAACTAGAAAATTCTGTGGGATAAGCAATGATGTTAGAAATTAAAAATTTAAAAGCAAGTATTGATGGAAAGATTATATTGAAAAATTTTTCCATTACAATCAGAGCAGGGGAAATACATGCTATCATGGGTCCCAATGGCGCAGGAAAATCTACTCTTGCAAAAGTAATTGCCGGGCATTCCGCATATGAAGTGAATGGGGGGGAGATCTTATTTAATGGAGAGTCTGTACTTGATAAGCAGGTGGCAGAAAGAGCTCACTTGGGAATGTTTATGAGCTTTCAGTATCCATTAGAAGTTCATGGCATTAGTAATTTTCTGTTTTTATTTAGCATTTATAATGCCAAAAGAAAAGCGTTAAAAGAAAAGGAAATAACCAAAGAAGAGTTTGAATTGCAACTGCTTGCAGTTTTAGATCGATTTCAAATTAATCCAAAGTTTTTATCTCGAGATTTAAACAGTGGATTTTCTGGAGGAGAGAAAAAACGTAATGAAATTTTACAAATGGCAGTACTAGACCCCTCTTTTGCGATTTTAGATGAAACGGATTCAGGACTTGATATTGATGCTTTAAAAGCAGTAGCACAGGGTATCAATACCTTTATGCACCCAGATAAAGCGATAGTATTGATTACCCACTATCAACGTTTATTAGATTATATAAAACCAGATTTTGTACATGTAATGAAAGATGGTGAGATTATTTTATCCGGAGGAAAAGAGCTGGCTCTTGAACTGGAAAATAAGGGATATGACTGGATTGCGCCAAAAGAAGAGGTGCTATGTTAGCAGCTTTATTACAAGAGCAATATATCCGAAGGGAAAAAGATAAAAGTAATTATTCCTTTGCTCATAAAAAGACAGCATGGGAGCGCTTTTGTAATGAACTATCTCTTCCAACAAAAAAAACGGATGGTTTTGAATATCTACCACTAGAGCAATTGTTTCAATCCACTTTTTTACATCACACATCCGTTGGATGTATAGACGAAGAGATGTTAGATCAAGTCATTTATCCAGAGTGTGCAAATTCCTATATTGTAGTATTTAATGGTAAGCTGTGTTTAGAGCTCTCTTCTATACCTTCCGATATGCCAATTACGATAAGTCCGTTATCAGAAGCAGGGCAATTATATAGCAATTATTTAAAAGGAAGATGGCTGCAACAATCATTGGAGAAAGAAAATGTTTTTGCTCTATTGAATTTAGCTTTATTTGAAGATGGGATGTTTTTGCATATTCCTAAAAATCTATCGCTTAAAACACCTTTGCAAATGATAAATATTGTGTCAGGTGGCTGTGTAATTCATCCAAAACTACATGTTTATGTGGGGAAAGATGCATCTTGTTCTTTAGCAACAACAACCCTATTTTTATCAGATAAACCGGCGCTTGTAAATGAAGATATCGATATTGTAATGGAAGAGGGATCTTCTTTATCTTTAATTGATGGATTATGGGAAGCAAAACAGCATTTTTATTTTTCTTCTGTGCATGCCACATTAAAGCAGGATGCAAACTTGCAGCAAGTCTTACTAACAAGTGGTAGTTATATTCATCGAAAAGCATATGACATTGCTTTAAAAGGCGAGGGTGCTAATTGTTCATTAAAGGGACTTTCCTGTTTGCATAGGGGGCAGGCGCATGTTCATACAGTAATGAAGCATCAGGCGCCTCGTACGATATCTAATCAGCACTTCAAATCGATGATATATGATAAATCCCGTAGTAGCTTTGATGGTAAAATTTATGTGGAAAAAAGTGCTTTATGGACGGAGGCTTATCAATTAAATAATAATTTGCTTTTATCAGACCATGCAGTAGCGTTTAGCAAGCCTAATTTAGAGATATTTGCAGATGATGTAAAAGCATCGCATGGTTGTACTACCTCGCAACTAAATGAAGAGGAGATGTTTTATCTTTTATCTAGAGGATTAGAAAAAGATGAGGCTATGGCTTTATTAACAGAGGCGTTTGCCAAGGAAATTATTGAAGAAATCCCTTTTATAGGAATACAAGATGCCGCAAAAGATGCCTTTAGTATCTAATGTTTTAGATGATTTCCCTATGCTGCAACAAAAGGTTCATGGACATCGTTTTGTTTATTTGGATTCATCTGCTACGGCATTAAAACCAGTTGTAGTGATTGATGCTATGCATCAATTCTATTTAAAAGAGTATGCAACGGTTAATCGTGGTATTTACAAAACAACGAGAGCTGCAACAGGGAAGTATAACCAGGTAAGATCGCTTGCTCGGGATTTTATAGGAGCCGCAAAAGAAGAAGAGATTATTTTTACCAAGGGGACAACACAGAGTCTGAATTTATTGGCGCGCAGCTTTGGAGAGGCATTTATATCTCCAAATGATGAAGTATTAATTTCTTGGGCAGAGCATCATGCAAATATTGTTCCTTGGCAACAACTATGTAATCGGCAGGGAGCCATATTAAAAGTTATTCCCATTTTGTCAGATGGATCGATTGATCTAAATGCTTATAAGGCTCTCTTAACAAAAAATACAAAATTGGTATCTATTGCCCATATTTCCAATGTACTGGGAAAGATCAATCCTATTCAAGAAATGATACAGCTAGCACATCAAATAGGGGCAAAGGTGTGTATTGATGGGGCGCAGGCAATATCTCGTATACCTGTCAACGTGCAAGAACTGGATGCTGATTTTTATGTTTTTTCTGCTCATAAAATGTATGGTCCCACAGGAATTGGTGTATTATATGGTAAGTATGATTTATTAAATGCGATGCCTCCATATGAAACGGGAGGGGATATGATTGAAGAGGTGTTTTTTGATCATACAACATTTCAAGCGCCACCTTTGAGATTTGAAGCAGGAACACCTCCTATTGCAGAAGTGATAGGGCTTGGCGCTGCTATTGATTATATCAATAGTATAGGCATGGACAATATTTCAGAGCATGAAGATAGATTGATAGCGTTTGCGCAAGAGCAATGCCAGCGTATACCTCATATGAAGGTACTGGGATCTTTTGAAAACAAAAAAGGGCTGATTACTTTTACAATACCGGGAATTCATCCTCTTGATCTAGCATCTTATCTTGATATGAAAGGTATCGCTATCCGATCGGGACACTTATGTGCACAACCAATTCTCAGACAATTTGGATTACAGCATGCAACGCGCATGTCTTTTGGTGTTTATACAACAGAGGAAGACATTGTATGTTTATTTGATGCAATCTTGCAATGTATAAAAATATTTAATTAGTAGTTGTCAATTTAAGAAATTGGAAGGCTGGTGCTTGTTGCCAAAGCTCACTTGCTTTGGCATATGCAGCATATCTGGGATCCTTATCCGTCCCCAAATTATAAATAGTCCTGAATAATCGTTCTTTTTTGTTTAGAGCTTTACCTGAATAGCCCCGCATTTGTTTTGCGGGTAAACGGAAATGATGCAAATGAAGAAAATCCATGATTGCTTGTTGTGTGTCAATTTCCCATAAATTTTCATATTTTATTGCAAGTATTTGAGCCTCTTCCAGCGAAGTCTGTTCAGTAGAGGCCTGTAACCATTGATTTAATTGTTCATAAATACCATATGCATCATATGACAGAACATTATCCTGAGTTGTTTGGTTAGAGGTTCTTCCGATCTTTTTAAGCCAACTTAAATCAGAAGAACCCATGTGTAACAAATGAGAACGCCCAAAGGAACTATTTCTTATTGAAAGATGTAAGATGGATTCTGCAGTTTTATCAGGGTTTGAAAAAATAAAGATAATTTTTCCTGTGAATGCTGCGTTTGGGGGCAGTATATGCGTTTTTAATAACTTATAGGCCTTTGTTTGTTCATCAATAGCATAGCAGAGCAACGTGCTCCCTGCTCGCCCACTACTTGCTATCATGAGAACTTGTGATTGATTATAATAAGAGGATAGACTTTTCTGGTCTTTTATAAAATCTAATGAAAATGCTTTAGATGCAGAAATAAATAAAACTGTCTTGGGGACAGTCCAGAATTCAGCGTGACATTGTGTGCTATTTTATGCCTTTTTCAACAGGAGGTCATGTTATACGCTGTTGGTCGCCTCCTGCCATTTTATCTTTTCTCCTTCGCAACTAAATATTCTTTCTGTTCTTCAAGAAGTGTGAGTTG
>JACRBE010000040.1 GCA_016213235.1 Chlamydiales bacterium
ATGCCTCATCCACGCTGTCAGCATTCAATCTGAACCAAGATCAAATTCTCATTAATCTAATAAATAAAATAAACTTTTAACGGGGATATTTCTATCCCATACACTTCTTACCTTCACCTTTTCTTCAACTGTCAATATATCGTTTGCAACTTCTTCCGTTTTGCTATTCTTAAGTTTGACTCGTTTGTCGCGTTTAAGAAGCCAACACTATAATAAAATTCGTTTTTTTTAGGCAATATTTTTTATCGTTTTTTTTTATTTTTATTTTCTCCCCTCGAGAAAATCGATTTTAATATATGATCATTAAAGTCTCTAGGGAGGCTTGAGAGTGGTTTTTTATGCATATTGAAAAAAAAGAAGAAATAATAAAAAAAACAAAATTTGTACTCATCTGGTCTAATTTAATCAGTGAGCCATTCACCTCTTTACAGTCTTACATTCCATACATTTTAACAAAAACATTGCACGCCTCGTCTTTCTGGATTGTATTAGTGACGATGCTAAGACCTGTAGTTTCTATTTTTTCCTTTGCATGGAGCTCTAGGATTATTCATTTAAAAGAAAGTTTACGATCTAATTTAGTGCAGGCAGGGCTTCTTTCAAGAATCCCCTTTTTATTTTTCCCTATTATATCTCATCCAGCTTATGTCGTATTTGCTGCTGCTATGTATGTATTATTTAGCAGGGCCTCTATTCCTGCCTGGATGGAAATATTAAAATTAAATTTGGAAAAAGAAAAACGGGATCGTTTATTTTCTTTTAGTTGGGTCCTTGGCTATATAGAAGGAATTTTAATCGCTCTTGGAATTGGGTGGTTGCTAGATGCAGGCTCCAACAATTGGAAATTCTTATTTGCACTCTCCGCATTATTTGGTATGAGCAGCGTCATCATGCACTATTTAATGCCAATCAATGAAAAGAAACCCCTTGTTCAAGAAGAAGATATTTCCCTATCTACATTCTATCAACTCGTTCAACCGTGGAAAGATTGTATTCTTTTTATTAAATCTCGTCCTGATTTTGCCAAGTTTCAATGGGGATTTATGGCAGGTGGCTTTGGAGTCATGATGATGCAACCAGCTCTCCCTTTCTTTTTTAAAGATACTCTACAATTATCTTATATAGATTTCAGCATTGCACTCACTATTGCCAAGGGGCTTGGAATTGTTGTTTCTTCTCCCCTTTGGACAAGAGCAATTAGCAAACAATCCATCTTAAACGTATCTAGTATTGTTTGTTTAGGTTTTGCCCTGTTCCCTTTATTTATGATTTTTTCTCCCATTCATTTGCTATGGCTTTATGTTGCTTATTTAATTTATGGAATTGCACAGGGAGGGAGTCATTTAATCTGGCATTTATCTGGTCCGATTTTCTCTAAAGATGAGGAGAGTTCCAGATATAGCGGTGTAAATGTCATTATGGTAGGTATTCGAGGACTGATTGCTCCCATATTAGGGGGTATTATCAGCCAGTGGATTAGCCCGCTGCTCGTGTTTGTTATTGGTTGCATCTGTTGTTTATATGGATTTTATTTTTTATATCGACATGCCAATAATCACATACATTAAAATACCCGCCAAAAACCCAAGTAACGCAGGGATGGTTGCTTTTTTTAGATAAGCGATGAAATCTACTTTTTCAAGCCCCATTAATGCTACGCCGGATGCCGATCCTATAACTAAAACACTCCCTCCTGTACCTGCAGCATATGCAATAAGCATCCACAGATCAGAGTCTATAGGAAATGCAACTAAATCATACATCCCCATTGTGGCAGCCACAAGCGGAACGTTGTCAATAACTGCAGATAAAAGTCCAATTGCTGTTGCAATGGGTATTACACCTCCTAAATATGTATTCAACAAGACCGCCAGTTTATCAAGAAATTGGCTGACATCCAGTACATCTACTGCAAGTAAAATTCCTAAGAAAAACAACATGGTAGGTGCATCAATTCTGGTTAAAACAGAAGGAAGTCTTAAATGCTCTCGGTGATCATATTTAAAATGCAAAAGATCTGTTACAATCCATAAAATGGCAAGAGCCCCTATCATACCCATAAATGGAGGTAGCCCTGTGGCCCATTTAAACACAGGAACCCCCATTAATCCAAGTAATCCCACACAAAAAACAAGGTCTGCACCGGGCTCTTTTGGCTCTGTTTTATAGTCTATTTCCGACATAGTATAGTTGCCTTTTGTACGAATTAAATAAATACCAAGCGGAACCAACATGCATATAATACTGGGGAGGAATAGTTTTTTTATTATTGCCAATGTGGATAACTGACCATTAATCCATAACATGGTAGTGGTGATATCTCCAATAGGAGTCCAAGCTCCTCCTGCATTTGCAGCAATAACTACCATACAACCAAGAGCAAGTCTCTCTTTCTGATGAGGTACTATTTTTTTTAAAATAGAGATCATCACAATAGTAGTAGTCAAGTTATCGAGTATGGCAGACAAGAAAAACGTAAGTAGCGAAACAATAATTAATACTTTTCTTTTTGATCTTGTATGAATAAGCCTAATAACACTATTAAACCCTTTATGAGAATCGATTGTTTCGACTAACGTCATGGCGCCAAGTAAAAAAAACAAGATCTGAGCTATATCACCGATATAGTGAGATAAAGCAGAAAGATTCGTTGTATGCGCCGCGCTACCAGATATAAAATAGAGCAGCCAACAAATCACTCCGGTAAAAATGGCAACAGCCGTCTTGTTTACTTTTAAATAATGTTCAAAAATAATAATCAGATATCCGATTGCAAAAACAATCAAAATATTCATATTTGCCAGTGATCCACTCATGTAACCTTATCTCCATTAAAAAATATTATTTTACTCCCGTTTCCACAATGTCATGCAGACAAATCAATCCTACGAGTTTTTTTTCTTCTACTACAGGTAGCATCATGACTCTTTTATGTGAATGTTGTTGCATCAGTTTCACTGCATTAAATGCAGGAGCATGAGGATCTATACTAAGAAATGTTGTAGTCATTAGGCTTCGCATAGGCATGGAAAACACTTTTTCTGCATACTGCTGAATAGATCTTCTTAAATCGCCATCTGTAAAAATACCAAGCAACTTTCCTTGATCATCAATGATTAAAATACATCCACATTTTTTATTTGTTAGCTCTATAATGGCATCGCGCAACAAATCATCTGCATAACAAGTTGGTAACTTGTCTTGTTTAACCATTAGTTCTTTAACGGAATAAGCAATTTGCAATCCAATGGCGCCTGCAGGATGGTTAAGAGCGTAGGCTTCCAATGAGAACTTTTTTGCTTGCATAATCGCAGCAATCAAGACATCTCCAAAAATCATTTGGATGGAAGGAGAAGTGGTGGGAGCTAGGTCAAATGGGCAAAGTTCTCGCTCTAGAGGTAAATAAATAGCAATATCTGCAGTTAATGTTAGAGGGCTGTGCTCATTTGATATCCAGGCAATGACTGTTACATTTCTTTTTTTAACAGCTGGTAGTAGATGCAATATCTCTTTAGTACTCCCGCTTTTTGAAATCACAATTAATAAATCATCATGATTCAGAACGCCAATATCTCCATGAAGTGCATCTAATGGGTTTAAATATAGTGCTTTTGTCCCAACAGAAACGAGTGTCATAGCTAGTTTTTGCGCGACAATACCACTTTTTCCTACTCCAGAAAAAACGATGGTGCCTTTGCACTGAACCATTGCAAAAAAGATTTCATATGCTTTTTTTATATCGATTCCATCGAAAAAAGCATCTATATATTTTTTCTGGCTTTCGAACAGTCTTTTTAAATCAGCGATAGTTTCCATCAATTTTTCTTGAAGTTAGTAAACAATTCCTATAGATCATAAATTATATATTATTTCTTATTGGAGATGTTATGTCAACTCAAGAGGTTCCAATTGCTGTAGCTTACGGAGATGGAATCGGCCCTGAAATAATGGAATCGACATTAAAAATATTGCATGCGGCAAAGGCTCCGATCAGTATTCATACAGTAGAAATTGGGGAAAAAGTTTATTTAAACGGGATATCAACCGGTATTGAGCCCAAGACCTGGGATGTTATTCGATCTTGCAGGGCATTTTTAAAAGCACCTATTACAACACCGCAAGGCGGTGGATTTAAAAGCTTAAATGTTACCATAAGAACAACGCTCGGGCTCTATGCAAATATACGACCCTGCCCGGCATATGCTCCTTTTATCGATACAAAACATCCCGATATGAATGTAGTCATTATCAGAGAAAATGAAGAAGACCTATACTCCGGCATTGAATATCGCCTAACGCCACAGGCATTCGAATCATTAAAACTAATATCAAGACCCGGCAGCGAAAAAATCATTCGTTTTGCCTTTGAGTATGCAAAACAAAATAATAGAAAAAAGGTCTCTTGTTTTACAAAAGATAACATCATGAAAATTTCAGATGGTCTTTTTCATAAAGTATTTAATGAAATTGCAATGGAATATCCTGAAATCGAAAGCGAGCATTGGATTATTGATATCGGAGCAGCAAAATTAGCAGACACTCCTGAAGATTTTGATGTGATCGTACTCGCCAATTTATATGGGGATATTTTATCCGATGTAGCAGCACAGATCTGTGGTTCTATTGGTATGGTTGGTACTTCTAACATTGGTATTCATGGTGCTATGTTTGAGGCAATACACGGTTCAGCACCCGATATTGCCGGTAAGAATATTGCTAACCCTTCTGCTCTATTATTAGCTGCAGTACAAATGCTTGTCTATTTAGATCTAAACGAAACTGCTGCATATATTCATAATGCATGGCTAAAAACAATTGAAGATGGCATTCATACAGGCGATATCTATCATCCAAAAACAAGTCTACAAAAGGTAGGAACACAAGAATTCACCAATGCAGTTATTCAAAGACTTGGTAAGGGACCAGCTCACTTTAAAGAAGTATTTTATCATCGAGCCAAGAAAAGTTTTTTCAATCATCATGCGATGAAACAACAACCGACTGTTCGAGAATTAGTAGGAATAGATATCTTTATTTATAGCGAGCTGGGACAAGAGGCATTTATTAAAAAGATGCTTAACATCAATATAGATGGATTTACTATTGATTTAATCAGTAATAGAGGCGTTAGAATTTATCCTAATGGACAACCAGAAACGTTTTGCATTGATCAGTATCGCGTGCGGTTTTTATTGAAAGAAAAAGAAGTTCCTTTTACACAGGCACATCTCATTCACATCCTGAAATTATTAGATAAAAACAAAATTGATATAGTCAAAGTAGTAAATTTATACCAATTCGATGGGGCTCCGGGATATTCACAGGCTAAAGGATAGCTCAACATTTTCTAAATGTTTTTTTAACGACTCCAAAAAGCCGCACCCATACATACCATCTAACGCACGATGGTCAAATGTCAAAGAAATGTGAACACAGTCTCGAATACCGATTGTATGATCATCAATTGCAACTGGTGTTTTTTCAATTGCCCCGACCCCGACAATGGCTACTTCTGGATATCGAATAATAGGAATGCCTATCTTTGTGCCCGTCATTCCAAAATTAGTCATGGTAATAGTTCCATCACTAACATCTGCTATGGTTAAGGTTCTTTCTCTTGCCTTAATCGACAGATGAGAAACTGCTTCTGCTATTTCTATTATATTTTTTTTCTCACATCGATGAATAACAGGTATCATGATTGCCTGGTCTACACTCACGGCTATTCCCAAATTTACATAATGTTTGAGTACAATCGTATCTTTATCTATGGATGAGTTGATAAATGGATATTCCTGGACTGCTCTACCAATGGCATATGCGATAAATGTCGTGATCGTTAATTTATAACCATATTTTATAAAAAACTTTTCTTTATTTCCCTTTATAAACGCCATAATTCTCGAAATATCTACTTCTGTAATAAGCGTAGCGTGTGGCGCTTGGTAAAAGGATTTTACCATATTATCGGCAATTGCTTTTCTCATTTGACTCATCTGAATACGCTCTACATCTTGGGAAAATGAAGGAGCAACATGTGGGCAAGGCGAAGCTGTTTGTTTATTGCCTTTTGCCTGAATGTATTTTTCTATATCTTGTTTAGTAAGTCTACCTTCTGCCCCTGAACTTTTTATTTTTTCTAGTTCAGCAAAAGAAATTTTATATTCTTTTGCCAGGCGAAGTACTGCAGGAGAATAGTACTCTGACATACCAACCCCTTCTTCTTGAACAGGGGCTGAGTGGAGGGGTTTTATTTGACTAGGGGCTGAGCTACTACTTTGTGAGCTGTGAATATAGCACAAAATAGCATCGACATCATATTCCGATCCTTCTTGTGCGATTATTTTCGCAATAGTCCCGCTAACAGGCGCTGGTATTTCACTATTTACCTTATCTGTAGAAACCTCAAGTAAAGGCTCATCGGCATCTACATGATCCCCCTCTTTTTTTAACCACTGGGTAATCGTAGCACTAACAATACTTTCCCCTAATTTGGGCATCTTTACCGGAAATAATTCTGTCATACTTTCGCCATTTGCTTAAGTTTAGATAATAATTGTTGATAGATTTCTATATGGTATACTACTTGCATTGTTGCTTTCATGCAATAAATCGGTATACCTAATATTGTAGTAGAAGAGAGTTTAATAAAATCTTTTTCCGTACACACCAAACATGAAGCTCCTCTTTCTTTACTTTTTTTTGCAAATTCTACTAAAGCATCCTGGTCTAGCATGCTATGATCTGGCAATAGTTGATAATACACAATAGTCGCATACCCTTCCACTAGTTGAATAAATGACCCGGGAGATGCAATAGCACAAAAAAGCGCTACCTGTTTTCCTTGTATTAATTCTACAGCTCCACGATCTAGCGTCATGATGGTTCCTATAATATCAGCCTTTGTATACTTCCTAATTTTCTTATGCATTTCTTCAAAAAACAATTTGTTATGCGCTTGATGAATAACAATCAGATCTGCTTCTTTTAAATGCTTGGGAGTTTCTCTAAGGACACCAACAGGAAGATAATACTGCTCAAAATCATGGTCTGCACCAATCATGACGATATTGTAGTCCTTGATTAATCGATAATGCTGAAATCCATCATCTATCACAATCATATTAAAATGTTGGTTATCTATTTGCATTGCTACATCAGACTTGGACTTTCCAACAAAAACATCATAGCTTGGAAATACTGTAGCAATCAGTCTTGGTTCATCTCCAAATCTTGCATCTTGCTTATCTACTGTAGCAAATGCTATATCATCGAGCGTGGATCTAAATAACCTACAAATCACTGCTACATGTTTCAAATGCAAATCATGTAGTAGCATCATAAGAAAAGGTGTTTTTCCGTTACCGCCTGCCGTGATATTCCCAATGCTAATTAGACAAGTCTTTGTTTTAACGCGTTTTTTTATTTTAACAGTATATAAAAGCCGATGAATTGTGTTGCCAAGGCGATAGATACCACTTATGTAAAACAATATCATCCACACAACGGAATATTGTTGTTTCTGATGTCTCAATACAAAAGACTCTAACTGTAAAAAAAGAGGGTGATTATGAATTTTTTGCAGACACATGAGAAGAATAGATTAAAGGTTCCTGCTGTGGGAATAATTTTTTTTCTACCATTTCAATGATAATATGGATAGCTGCCATATGAGCTTCTTGTATACGATCTGAATTTACAAAACCATCTACGATCCACTCTAAATCACACACTCCTTTTAAAGACCCGCCTTGTTTGCCTAAAAAAGCAACTGTTTTGATCTGTTGTTTTTGTGCCGACTGCACAGCATAGATAATGTTTTTTGAATTTCCACTTGTTGTTAAACAAATAAGGATATCTTCTTTTTTCCCAAGCGCTTCCACATATCTGGAAAAAACAAATTCAAAACCAACATCATTACCAACGCAGCTAATATGACTTGGATCTGCAAGAGCAATCGCAGGAAGCGCTTTTCTTTTTGCTCGATAAAAACCGGTAAGTTCTTCTGCAAAGTGCATGGCATCGCAAAGAGAGCCTCCATTACCGGCGATCAACAACTTACCGCCCATCTGATAACACCTAACAATCGCCTCAGCTACTTCATGAATAAAGGTAATTGCTTTTTCTTCTGTTAACTTTTGCGCAGCTTTTACAGCTTCCAATGTAGAAAATAAAATCTCTTGCTCTAACATGATGTCTATTTTGACTTATAAATAATGAAAATAAATATTAATCAAAGATCGGATTATTTTGTATCTTATAGGAAAATTACGCATGAAGTTGATGCAAAAACACCTAAAATACAACTTTGTAACGTTACAATTAAACGATTTTATTTTAAATGCTGAGCATGCTTATGGCTCATATATAAAGTAAGTAAGAGGCTAGCCAGGATAAATAAAGATCCAATCAACAGTGATTGTTGTGGCTTTTCATGCCAAATCATCCAATCTAACATGATACCAAATAAAATAGAGATAAACATCACGGGAGCTACTACCACAGTAGACGCCTGTTTCAGTGCATAATTGAAAGCAGACTGATAAAAATTTCCGACAAATCCCATTGCTATTAACGCAACAAATGTCTTTAGTGGCGGTGTCTTCCAGTAAATAATCGCAAGAATAGTGGATAAAATTACTGCGATCACATAAAAATCAAAAATGATTTTTGCACTTGTTGCTGTTTTATTTAGCTGTCGAACGAGTATAAAGCTAATACTGGTCAATATACCGCCAAGAAGTGCAAATAAGGCCGGTAGATGCGCAAACCCGTATACAGATGGATTGAGGGAAAAAATAAGACCTACAAATCCAATACCGATACCAATCATCATATAAACGGATATATGCCTCTTAAATATATACTTTGAAATAATGGGAAGAAATAAGGGATAAGAGGTGCTCAGTATGATAACATTGGCAATAGGAATATGTTGCAGTGCGTATAATATACATCCAAAGATGGAAAAGCTAATAAATCCTCTTAGGATCATTAACCATGGTCTAACGATTTTAAATAGATCGGGCTCCCCTTTTAAAAAAGGCAAAATAAGAATAAAACCAACAAAGAAGCGGAAAAATAATACAACAGATGCAGAGGTTCCCTCCATTGCATACTTTCCAAGCGCTCCTATTATTGCATACATAATAGCTGCAATAAATCCATACCCTACAGCAATATAAATATGTTTTTTGTCTTCCATAAGATAGGAAATATCAAAAACAGCCATTATAGAACAAGTTTTTCTCCATAACGAGGATTCTTGTGTTGTATAATCAAAAACAATTGATCTAGTTACACATGATGCAAAAGACCTTATTTATTTTTAAATTCCCTATTATAAACGGAGAATAACAACTGCCGATGTTCTCAATACGCAAAAGAACGCGATGGCTAAAATTATAAAAAAAGAAGTTCATTATGTTTTACCAGTGAAAGAGAATCAAGCCGGCTTATTGGAATCGATTAAGCTCTTATTTACTGAAGCATAGTAGAGGAACTTTCGAATGGTTGAGCTGATGAATTTGTTAAAGAGTTGGATCAAATTCATATATGCTATCAAATATATAAGGGCTATCCCGCTCATCTTCTTGCGAACCAAAAAATGTATCAAGGGCATCTAATGCAGACGTTCTTCTAGATGGATCTGTTTGAAGAAACGATTGAATCACTCTTTTTATTTTTTCCAATTCTTCTAACCCTACCTCTCTTGAGAGGTTTTCTAATCTTTCCTCAGAAAATTGTTCCATAAATTTCTTTTTTCCAATTTCCATAACATACTGTTGAAGACCCTCTTTCCCCCCTTCACCATGATCGCAATGCCATTTCCAGGCTGTTGTAAAATATCTTTGTTCCTCCTGCTCTTCAGGGGACAGTGAAGTGGCACCTATAACGTCATGATGCGGAGCAGACACGACTTCCATTGTTGCGTCCCCGCGTTCTACTAACTCCTTTCCAAGGTTTACGCAATATTCCTGAAATTGTTTTTTACCATGCAGCACTAACATTTTCTCTACTTTTCTTTGTGCAAGCAAAAACAAGAAAGCATCGTCTTTCATTTTTTCGGAAATACCTCTCTCCAGTACACGATCTATTACCGTCTGACCTACCTCGCTAATACGCTGCAAAAGAATCTCACCCTCTAACAGACCATATTGAGTTGCAGTACCTCTTAGGCCCTCATTAACACAAATTTCCATAAAAGAGAGTCCAAACAACATCTCAAATAGTGTAACGCCAAAAGACCAGAGATCATCCGATGTTCTAGACTCCCGCTGATATCTGGTAGTTAAAAATTCTTTCACTCGGTCAGGAGCTAGACAATGCATGGTATATGACCCCCGATGCTCCTTGGCATCTACAGAGTGTATTGTGTCATGATCAATAAACTTCACATCATATGGAAAACAATCGGTTTCACTGCTTCTAGATGATTGGAACAACATGATATTCTCTATCTTAATGTCTCCACTTGCAAGAGGTTCTCTTCTGTCGAAGAATCTCTCAACACATTCTTTTCGATTAAACATCTCAAATGAACTTGCTCGGGAACTATCACGCGACCCAACTGACACACTACTTTCACAATACTGTGCGCCTCTAGAATCTAGATCACTGATTGTTTCACTATCTGACATCGATACTGACACACTTACGTCAGGACTATCTGGGGGAAATTTCTTCTTTACTCTCTTTTTTTCTAAAGACTTAATACAATCTTCCCCGGTTTCTTCCTCTACCGGAAAATCCATGGCATCATCATCACCTAAATCGGGCAGAGGATTACGTTGTTTTGATGGTTGTACACTGCCCGTTGTCGTGCCATATTCAGCAAATCGTACAGGTCTTTCTTCGGTATAATATCGTTCTATATTACATCTTGCCGGATTGTGCAAAGTTGCCAGGCCTTGCAATAAGGTTTTTACAATATCTGGAAAATATCTTATTAATCCATTATGTTGTTCTTTATTCAAAACAGCGTCAAGTAACGAAATGCTTCCCCGTTCCATATAAACCTGAGAAACGTCCTGGCTGATAAAGTAAATCTTAGCAAATACAGGATGATTTAATTCTAATATTTTTTTACAACCGTCTATCATCTCTCTTGCTATGCGAGAAGAAGGCAAAAGCTTACTTCCTGGTTCTTTTACCACTAATGAGACGCCATTACAAGTGAATGCTTTCACAACACCCCTCCCTCCTTTTCCAATGATTCCTTGACAGGCCGATACAATTCCGCGTTCCAGAATATCTTTAATTATTAGAATTAACTGTTTTGGAATAGCATGGGCATAAAAGGGGTTTTCATTATGCGGATCAAAATTCTCTTGTATATTTCTTAAATGCAATAGAAAAAACCTTAGCCCATTCAACAAGTTTTCGGACTCAAACATCACTTGACGATGTTCATCCGCTAGAAGAGTTGCATCCGTTTGACAGATTTTGACCATATGCTCACTCCATAACCTGTTAACTGCCTCTTTTGTTTTTTCAAGTGTCATTCCTGTTTCTATAATAGATCCATCTAAATTACGCCTTTTTTCTTGATTTATCACAGGAGATTTGAGCAACCGGTCTAATATCCAAACAAAATTTTTTTTAGTACGCATTATCGTCGTTTTAAATTCAGAAGTAGGATAGAATGACGTGCCAGGATTTCTTACAGGATCCATAATAGAGACCTTTTAATTTATTTCATTCGATTCTCTCATGCAGGTATACGCAACCAAAGCGATACCTTTAGCTTTTATAAAAAAATAATTTATCTTAAATAGCGTGAAAACAAATCGATCGTTATTGAATATCAGGATATTATATTGAATTAACAAAAACATTTACATTCTTTTTATTTCTATATATACATAATTAAATTGAAGAGTTGGAAATTTGGCTTCCAATCGGTAACTTCTCAAAAACCCATGGTGACCCAATTTGTTTATCTGCCATGAGTTTTTGAGAAGTTACCGAAATAAAGCTGTATAGTAGAAATAGCCAAGAGAAACGGGCTGCATACTTTTAACGTGACCTATTCAAGATTATATGTTAGCAGTATGTGGGTCACCGGATGCTCAAATTCCATTTGAACATGCATTAGCATCACTTCCGTATTGTGATTACTTCCATATTTTTTATCTCCAAGGATAGGACAGCCAATAAAAGCCAGTTGCGCTCTAATCTGATGATACTTTCCTGTAATCAAATCAATTTTTAGTGTGATGGGATGCTCATTTAAGATAGGAAATATCAAAAACAGCCATTATAGGACAACTGTTTCTCTATAACGCATAGCTAATAATCTTCAAAAATCACCTATAACATTCCTCAACTGTTTTGTATTAAACATGTTATAAAAAAGCAAATTAAAATTGCATTTTTAATCAAATCAGCGAAATCTAATGTTTTTTTATAGATTCCGCTGATTTGAATAATAAAATCAGCGAAATCTAATGTTTTTTTATAGATTCCGCTGGTTTGAATAACAAAATCAGCGAAATCTATTGATTTTATGCATGCAATATCCTATCCTAGGGACAGGAGGTAATACGAATTATGCACAGCTCTATTTTTGGAAGAGAAAGAGAGATTGAAACTCTTACGAGGTTGCTCCATTCAACAAAACCCGAGTTTCTTGCTATTTATGGGAGAAGACGAGTTGGTAAAACTTATCTTATCCATGAGTTTTTTAAAGATAAGGGAGTATACTTTTGTATTACAGGCACTCGCAATAATAGCAAGCAATCGCAGATTCACAAGTTTACCAGAGAATTACAGAACATGTTTCCATCCCAAGACAAAATAAAAGAGCCAAAGAATTGGGATGATGCTTTATATCTCCTGAAAGACGCTGTAAGTAAAATCGATATTACAAAAAAAGTAATCATTTTTTTCGATGAACTTCCATGGCTTGCATCTAATCGTTCCGGCTTTTTACCGGCTCTTGAATACTTATGGAACCAACATTTCTCTCGTATGAATAATGTCATTTTAGTTATATGCGGTTCTGCAGCAAACTGGATCATTAAAAAAGTGATTAATAATAAAGGCGGACTATATGGTCGTCTGAGTGAAATAATAAAATTGCATTCTTTTACATTAACTGAGACACGAGCATTTCTTCTATCACAACATGTCCAGTTATCTCGCAAACAGTTAGTCGAATGTTACATGTGTATGGGAGGAATTGCCAAATATCTTACCTATATACGACCCGGAGAATCTACAGCTCAGATTATTAATCGACTATGCTTTACTCCGCAAGGAACCCTTACAGGTGAATTTAATAACCTTTACCAATCTCTTTTTAATCATGCTCAAGTCCATATAGACATTGTTAAAGAGTTAGCAAAACATAAAAGTGGTATTGCAAAGCAACAACTGCTTGACAACTTGCAGATTACTTCAGGAGGACAAACTACTTTAATTTTGGAAGAGTTAGAAGAAGCAGGTTTTATCACAGCCTGTCCCGAATTCCAAAAAACCGGTAAAGGTAAACGATTGTGGCTCATTGATGAATACTCCTATTTTTATCTCAATTGGATGGAACATGTCAAATGGAGTATCATTTTAGGAAATGATCAGGACTATTGGCTAAAAATGCAAAACGATCCTCAATGGAAGACTTGGTCAGGATACGCATTTGAGAGCATTTGTTTTAAACATATTGCACAAATTAAAAAATCGCTCGGAATCGCAGCATTGCTTACACGCGAATCACAATGGGTCTATAAGCCTAAAGATAAATCTGAAAAAGGAGCTCAAATTGATTTAATCATTGATCGTAAAGATGATTGTATCAATTTATGTGAAATTAAATTTCATCATGGCACTTTTACCATTGATCGCGATTATGCAAAGGAATTAGAGCATAAAATAAATGTATTTCGAGAGCAGACTAAAACCAGGAAGACGATATTTTTGACTCTCATTACCCCTTTTGGACTACATAAAAATGAATATTCCCGTGAACTGGTGCAATGTGAATTAACACTCGATGATTTTTTCAAAGATTAAATGTTAGTGGTATATGTGTCACAGGATGCTTAAACTCTATTTGAACATGTTTTAGCATGACTTCTGTATTGTGATTACTTCCATATTTTTTATCTCCAACAATGGGACACCCGATAAAGGAGAGTTGAGCTCTGATCTGATGATATTTTCCTGTAATCAAATCGATTTTTAATGTGATGGGATTTTCTTTTATTACTTCGTAATGCAGCACAGCTTCTGTAGCATCTTTTGTTTGATGATTGGAGATAATGGCGTAATGCTCCCCCTTTTGATGAAAATGCCTTAATGTATCTTTTTTCTTTGGAGGCATTTTTTCTACAATAGCAAGATATGTTTTTTTGATTTTCTTCTCTCGCATCTGCTCATTTAGCCTGGATAATGCTTTTGATGTTCTTGCAAAAACAACAATCCCTCCTACCGGTTTATCAAGGCGAAAGATCGCATGTAAAAACACACTCTCTTTACCCGATTTTTCTTTTAGATAATCTTTAGCCATAGTTTCCAAACTGACGGCATGATCTTTCGATGGCTGCGTAGGTATCCCTTTTGGTTTATTAACAACCAGAAGATGATTATCTAGAAAAAGAATGTCTTTGTCTGACAACTTCATACATGAGCACAGTGGTTGCATTAGAAACATTTAAAGAATCTGCTTTTCCGAGCATCGGAATTTTTATCCGGTGCGATGCCTGAGAAATCCAAAATACACTAAGGCCAAGCTGCTCTGTGCCAACCAAAATAGCAATAGGTCCTTTCATATTGATATCGTAATAGAGCTCGTCGGTATGGGGTGTTGCAGCCACAAGATCAATATGATATTTTTTCATGATCGGCATAATCTCCTGGTTACTTAGTTCAAATACAGGAACAGTAAATAGTGTCCCTACACTCGAGCGCACTACATTGGGGTTATAGATATCTGTGCATCTATTTGCAACAATAACACCATGACATCCTGTTGCATCTGCAGAGCGTAAAATCGATCCTAAATTACCCGGTTTTTCAATGGATTCTGCAATGATAAGAAATGGATCTTTTATCTTGGCCAAATAATGATCTAAATCTTTTACGGTTTTATTTTGCACTTTTGCAATCGCTAAGAGTCCATCGGGACGATCTCTATAGGAAATCTTTGCAAAAACTTCTTTAGTTACTTCAAATTTTTGGGCTTGAATGGAGTCGATTAGGTCATACTCGTTTTCTCCCAAAAACAAATCTGGAGCATAAAAGAGTTGCGTAAAGGTCCAATTCGCCTCTTTTGCACGCAAACATTCTCGATACCCTTCGATTAAAAAAAGACCCGTTTCATCGCGATCTTTTTTATTTTTTAACCTGGTAACTGTTTTGATTTTAGGATTATGAATGCTTGTTATGTCCATGATGTGCTCCATTTTGCAAAACTACCAGATGGTAATTCATAGGACTCGGAAGATGGTATTGTCATTTCACCAAAAGAGACTCCCTTGCCAAAGTGAACTTCCATTAATTGTTTCAATACTAAAGGAGTAAATCCAGGTGTGTGACAGGTAAATAGTACAAATAAGGGACTTGCTACAAGACACTGCTTACATTGTTGCAGCAAGTTATTTACTTCTGTTTCAAGTGTAAAAATTTCATTATTTGTTCCTCTGCCATAAGTAGGAGGATCCAATATTATCGCATCATACAAGGAATTGCGTTTAATCTCCCGTGCAAGAAATTTTCTTACATCATCAATAATCCATCTAATTTTGGCATTTTCTAAATGGGAAAGCAGAGCATTCTCCTTTGCCCAAGCAACACTTTTTTTAGAGGCATCTACATGACATACTTCTACATTCGATTGCTTTGCAAAAGATAGAGTAGCGCCTCCTGTATAGGCGAATAAATTTAATATTCGAATAGGTTTATTCGTAGGAAGAGGTAAAGACCAATGCAGCGCGTGCTCAGGAAAAATACCAAGATGGCCGAAATCTGTCATATTGATCTTCAACGAGAGGCCTTGATATTGAATAACCCAAGTCGTTGGAATTTTTTGACGGAACATCCATTCATTTTTTTCTTCTCTTATAAATGTAGCATGCGCTTTTTTCCATAAAGAGGGATATTGTTGCGGCCATACAGCAACTAAAGAAGGTCTTTCTAAGATATACTCCCCAAAACGTTCGAGTTTTTTTAGATTACCACTATCTAAAAGCTCATAATCACTCATGGATGATCTCCAAGAGGATTTTTGCTAATACCCAATTAATCGTATAGTCAATGATCAACTCTCTCGACCATGAACTTCTTGCAGGCACCAGCTGTGTTTGCAGCTGATCTTTTTTGCCAAAACATACCCATACCGTGCCAACAGGTTTTTCTTTGCTGCCACCAGATGGCCCTGCAACGCCGGAAATGGCAATTACAATATCTGGATTTAACAGACGGATGATGCCCTGTGCCATCTCAATAACAGATTCTTTACTAACAGAGCCCTGTATATCAAGCGTGTGTTGCTTTACATTTAGAATTTTTGTTTTAGCCAAATTGGAATATGTGACCATACTTCCTAAAAAATATTTAGAAGCATCTGGTATAGATGTTAATCTTGCTGCAAAGTGTCCACCACTGCAAGACTCTGCAAGAGCTAGTGTATATCCATGCTGAATCATTCTATGATGAAACACTTTTGCAAGAGAGCCTTCATCATAAGAATAAATGAATGGAGCAAATTCTTTTTTTATTTCTTTTACAATTTGATCCAGATATTGTTTATCGCTCTCTTTTGCAACCATTCTAATTGTAACAGAGCCATAAGAAGGATAAATGCCAAAATCTACAGTTGCATACTGATGTTGTAATTTTCTCATCAATGGGTCTAGCGTGTTTTCCGGAATCAATCCAACATGCACCTCTTGTGTAACGAGTTTGCTAGATACCGGAAATTTTTCTTTGATTACTGGAAGTGCCTCATCCATAAAAATTTGCTTCATCTGTGATGGTACACCCGGCAATGCTATCATCGTCTTTTTCTTTTCATGGAAAAGAAGTCCGGGAGCAGTACCCCATTTATTGGGTAAAATAGTTGCTTTATCCGGTTGCGTTGCTTGATCTTCGAGTGCAAAAGGAGCGTTGCCATACCGCTCCTTTAAGTTTTCTAGTAGCCCTGGCATCAACACTTGCTTTGCATGAAAGAGATCACAAAGAACTTCTCTTGTGATATCATCAAAGGTTGGGCCAAGCCCTCCTGTAATAATAGTAATGTCTGCTTCATTAAAGCTTTGCTGCAGCGTTTCTAAAAGAATGTTCCTTTCATCTTTTACAGCCAGTACTTTAGTCACTAAATACCCTGCAAGGGTCAGTTCTTTAGATAAAAACTGCGCATTAGTATTTGCAATGGAGCCATATAATAGCTCATTGCCTATAGATATAAGATGGATGTTCATATTTTAATTTTGATATGCCCGTTACTTAATCGTTTATAATGATCGATCCATTGTAGCGCATTGCTACCTAATCTTAAATTAGATTGTATCTCATTCGACTCAAAAATAATTTGTACAGGCTTTGTATTTTTTCTAATCCAGCGCATGATCTCTTTAAACAGCATCCCATTTGGGTAATCTGTTAATCCATTTTTTATCTCTTTTGTATCAGGATCTTGAAATGTTTGAGGATACGCAATTTCTACTCCCCAAGGGATTGATTCCTTCCCTATTATCTTTGTTTTAATTTGCAACTGTTCATCAATGATCCAACTAGCAAGCCTCAATTGTATCATTGGTTGTTTCTGTTTTACGAGCACTCTCGTATCTTGCAATACTTGGAGTGTAAAATCTTCTTCACTTTGAGAAAGCGCCACAGAAAAAATTTTTCTATAAGGAGTAAGGTCTATCTGATCTTTTGTAATAAGCGCCTCAATATAAGATTCTACTCCTTGCATAAATTCTTTTTTTTCGATCCTATATTGATTTTTTTCTGATACGGAAGAGACAACCACTAAAAAAAGAGAAGGAAAACTATCAAAAAAAGATTCCCAATCTAGCTTATCCATTAAAGCATAAAAAGATAACCATTTGGAAGATAGCGCTAGATTCACTTGAAAAACTTAGGTGGATTATTAGGAAGATCGAATTTAATTGGCTGGCTCATTATTTTTATCGGAGTTTTTCTATTAGCAAGCAGTGTTTGAATCATCAAAATAAAAGCGCCAAGACAAATGCTGGCATCTGCAACATTAAATACAGGGTAAGAATATCCCCAAAAATTGAAATGAATCATATCAACAACATATTCATAAACAAAACAATCAATGATATTACCTACAGCACCGGCAATAATCATTACCAAAGGCACTTGTTTGCTCTTATCCTTATTTACAAAAACAAGGTAAATACAAAGAAATAAAATTAATACAGTCCTACCAATTAAAAGTGAATCAAAATAAGAAGAAAAAAGACCCCAAGCTGTTCCTCTATTTTCGACATAGTTTAATGAAAAATTGATGCCAAAGAAATCTTCAAAAATCCCGATACCTCCATAAGGATAACTAGGATGCAGCCAATCCATAGCAGGTAAAAATTCTTTTGCTGAAAACTTGGTAATAACGTCGATTAAAATGATACAAACAAACAAGATGAACAAGGAACGTTTTTTTGTTTTATTGATCATCAAATTAAGCCTTTTTCATGTTGTTCTTGCGCGCTAACCGTCATCGTTGCGTAAGGTACTGCCTCTAATCGTTTTTTTGGTATCGGATCTCCAGTCACATCGCACACGCCATAAGTGCCTTCTTCCATTTTTTCAAGGCAACGCTCAATTTGTCGTAAAATAGCGAGTTCTTTTCCGGAGACTTCTATGCTAATATTTCTAACAAAGTCATCGGTCCCCTCATCTGCTTGATGTTGAGAGTATCCCTTCCCTTCATTTTCTTTTACGCTTTCAGAAGTTCCTTCTAGATCTTTGGTTAATTGCCTTTTTAATTTTTCCAGTACCTTTTTAAATCCTTCCATTTCTTGCTTGGAGAGTAAACTTTTTTTTGTTGCCATGAAAAAACACCTTATTTGTTATTCAGAAGCGGTTTGTATCGCATCCATTAATTCATCCATATCCTTGAATCGTTTATATACACAGGCGAACCGAATATATGCAATAGTATCTAATTTTTTTAGACGATCCATCACAATTTCTCCAATTTCTACCGAATCAATGTCGCGATTATTTTTTTCCATTAATTGTGCAGCAATATCGGATGCTAAAACCCTAACTTGATCGTAGCTGATTTGCGTGTTTCTACAGGAAGCGGCAATACCATGAATTAATTTGTCCAAGTTAAAGTCTTCATAGGTACCATTTCTTTTTTTGACTTGAACAGTAAGCTCGATTGTCTCAAAAGTAGTAAATCTTTTTTGACACTTTAGACACTCTCTTCTTCTTTTAATAGCGTTGGATTCTGGAGCATTTCTAGAATCCGTTACTTTAAATTCACTATGCCCACAAAACGGACACTTCATCGTAGTATTCCTTAAGTTGAACGGAAAAGGTGGGATTCGAACCCACGATACAATTTCTTGTATACACGCTTTCCAAGCGTGCTCCTTAAGCCACTCGGACACCTTTCCTTAATTTTCAAAAGTGTAGAATAATCCAGAAGGATACTACATCTGCAAAGGAAATTTTAGCAATCTTTTTATCTAGTAATGAGCAGAAACAAAAAAAGGGACTCTCTTTTTCTTACCAATCCGAGCTTTGCCAGTCGTCTTCTAAATCAGGAGTGCTTATTGTCATCTCATATGCTTCACGTGTAGCGCTGTGGATAAATTCGCTTTCGATCGTGATAGCCCTTTGACTTCCATCATGAGTAGTCGGTTCTATCCGATTGTATTGGGCGTATATCTTATCCGCAACATGCGCATGATATACCTCAAATAAATAATCCCGATCTTCATCCTCTTCTAAAGATTTCCTTACCTCAAAGTAATCTTTAACATCTGATTCTTCCCAGGTAAATTCTGTAAATAATTTTTGTTGTTTCCAGGTAAGCTTTGCCAACTCTACATAAGTATCTAAAGCATACTTTCTAGACAATAAAGGCATCATTCTTATCGTCTCTATCTCTATGGGGATATCTTTCATTCTATTGTGCAGTAGAGGACTATCCCCCTCTTCTTGCAATCCTGCCGGGACATCTCCAGATTCTGTAGATTCCAGATGCGTTATTATTTTCTCTATCAAACCCTCAATAACTACCAATAAAACAGGTTGTATTTTTTCCACATTTCCCTTTAGATCAATCCCCATTGATAGGATTTCCGTCTGTATTTTTTTGCATATATCATCTATCCATCCAATGATTGTCTGCATTTCTTCCAGTGTCACGCTATACTTTATCAACTCGTTTACATCCCAAATAGAGATAGATTGTTTTATACGACCGATATTCTCTTTAGGCATTGCAATGTTATACAAGTATTGCTTAATCCTATCTATGGTGTCTTTTGTCTTTGCATTCTCTTCTCTCTGTTCACTTGTTATCTGCATTTCTTCCAGAGTCTCGCTATACTTTATCAACCCGTTTATATCGAGAAAAAAGATCAACTGTTTTATATAAACGATATGCTCTTTAGGCACTTCCATGTTATGCAAGTATAGATCAATCCTATCCATGATCTCTTTTCTCTCTGTCACCTCTTCTGTCACGGGTATCTCAGGTGTCTCAGCATCTTGCGTCTCATTTGTAGTGGCGCTAACATTATCTTCCTCTAGTACAGTACCTTTTTGTTCCAATTCTAGTTCCGATGAATGAGCTAAACATTTATCAGAAGAGAGCACCTTTTTGGTGGCAGCATCAATATATTGATAGTCTCCATCCTCATAATAAGCATAGGGAAGAGCTAGCTGTGAAATGCTATTGGCAACTAAATAACTGCCGAAAGATAATTCAGATAAAGCTACAACATGAAATTCCCTCACATAAAATTCTTTACTACATTCAAAATAATATAATGGGAGTAAGACAATACCGATGATTTTTCTAACTACGCCTTCAATCACATTAGCAATACCAAGTACGATTGCCGGAATAACAAAACAGACCCGTTTATATAAAGGCACATCTAGCTCTTCTCTTGAAGTTTCAGTAAATAAAAATTTACCTTCCTCTTCTGCAGGTTCAACATTGCCTATAATAACAAAACGGAGATCTCGCCAACCAACCAAAGGCTCCGTAACACATTTATTTAAAAAATTCACAAAACACCGAATTAACTATTTAATTTAAACGAACTATACTTGTTTTTATAAAAAAACACAAATCAATAAAAACGTTAATTAAGAAGGAACTATTAAGAGTTTTTACTTTGCAATCCATAGAAACAAAAAAGGGAGACTCTCTGTCTCCCTTCTGTCTTAACTTAATCTAAACAATATTTATTTAGACAGAGGATCAACTACCTCTTCTTCATCTTCTATTCTTGGTAAACTGGTCTCTATTTCTGCATATGCCTGATCGATTATTGCAGATATCTCGCTGGCACCACATTCATCCTCCTCTAATTGCTCTTCTATTTTTAGGGCAATTGCCTGGTGAAAGCGTTCCGCATCTTCACTGCTTAAAGTCTTTCTTAATTCAAGGTAATGTTTCACCTCGTCTTCTCCCCATGTGCCTCTGGTAAATAATGTTAATCCTTTATCACTCAATGCAGTACTTAGCTCTATATAAGTATCTAAAGCATAGTTATAAGTCGATAAAGGCATTATTCCTACATCATAAATGTTTATCTCAGCTGTTGCCACTCTATTTTGTGATGGATCATCTGTCACATGTTCCTGTGAACATGCTACAATACCAAGAATCTCTTCCTGGCTTGAATTCTCTAGCGCTTCTATTACTCGTTGCATGTAGTCATCAATAACTAGATATATAATCTCTTCCGCTTTTTTTGCATCCCGAGCCATGTTTTTTCCACCAGCTACCATTCGCATCTGCACTACGGTATATATCAGATCAACGGCTTTAAATATCGTTTCCATTTCCTCAGATGTGACTTGATGCAATGCTAGCGTAGCCAGATCTTTTTCACGTATGCTCGACCTCCAACAAGCAAGAGTATCATGTGATATCCCGATACTTTCGAAATATTCCCCATTCACATTCTCTTCTACTGAAGGATCCTCTTGTTCTGACTCTGCTTCTGATAAAGGGATGAAAAATGGCCCAACATCAAGCGCCTGATCTGTAGCAGCATCAATATACCGATTCACTCCCTCTTCGTGACAAAAATATGGGAAAGCAAGCTGTATCATACTATTACCAACTAATAAACCTCCCAGATCCAATTCGTCTGTTGCTACCATATTGAATTCTCTATTCCAAAATTCTTCACTACATTCAAAGCAAGATAATGGGAATAAAATGGTCCCAATGATTTTTCTAACTGCACCTTCAATCAAATTAGCAACACCAAGCATGATTGCTGGAATAACAAAACTGACCCGTTTGTATAAAGGCGCATCTAGTTCTTCTCTTGAAGTTTCAGTAAATAAAAATTTTTCTTTCTCTTCTGCAGGTTCGACATTGCCTGTAATAACACAATGAAGATCTCTCCAATCAATCAAAGGCTGCGTAACACATTTATTTAAAAAATTCATAAAATACCTATTTTAATTGTTTTATTTTTATCTATTATGCTTATTTTTATAAAAAAATGGAGAAAATATTAACAACTGACAAAATTAAATAATTTTATATATATAATTAGCTTGTTGTTACAATAAAAATAAAATTACAATTCGACAATCCAAGGAATCATAGAGGAAAAGGCGCCTGTTATAGCTCTTGCAGATATACAAGATCCTCTCGCACAGTTGGAAACTCTTGAATCCAAAAGAAAATGCCTTTGATAATTGCCTATTATGCTATGATATTCAGAAATTGTTTTAGGTCATTTTTATGAAGCAATGGGCGCTATCCCTCTTACTGCTATTTACAAGCTGCGGCTCTAATGCACCTCAAAAACCGATTGTGCTGGTTAGCGTTTCCCCTTACCAAACCATACTAAAAGAAATAGCAGGAGATACGATAGATGTGTTTCCTATTGTACCCGTTGGCTTTAACCCTCATCTGTTTGAACCTAGTCCCAAAGATGCTATGCGCTGTGAACATGCTACGCTATTATTTGGTATTGGAGAGGTGTTTGAACATAAATTAACCAAGGTAATTTCTCAGGAAAACCCTTCTTTTGTTTATGTGAATCTAACGCAGTCATTACCATATTTGATTTATGAAGATCACCATCATGAACATGATTCCCATTCTCATGATGCTGCTTATGATGTCCATATATGGATGGACCCTGTATTGATGTCTATTCAAGTGGATACTATTGAGAAATGCTTAAGTAAGGCCTTTCCCGAACATCAACGGGTCTATGCACAAAATGCAGAAACATTAAAAAACAGATTAGATCGTTTAAATATTACCTTAAAAGAAATACTTGCTCCTTATGCAAATACCAGCGTTGTACTATCTCACCCCTCCCTCGCTTATTTTTGTAAGCAATATCATCTCAATCAAATGACACTGGAAATCGAAGGGAAAGAGCCTCTGCCAAAAGAACTCGAACGTATCTTGGGGCAGATAGAATCCACTTCTGTTCGGTGTGTGTTTGTTCAAGCAGGCTTTAATAATAAAGGAGCCGCGATTGTTGCGGAAAAACTTCATCTTCCTATTTATACCATTGACCCTAATGCTCCGGATTACGAAAATAATCTACAAAAGATAGCAAAAGAAATCGCAGGTCTTTCATGATTTATTTTAACAATGTCTCCTTTAACTATTTTCAAGAGCCAGCTCTTAGCAATGTATCATTTACAATCAATCAAAACGAATTTATTGGGATTATTGGACCAAATGGCGGGGGAAAAACAACCTTGCTAAACTTATTACTTGGATTTCTAACTCCAACAAACGGATCTATTTCTATTCACAAACAGCCCGCATCACTTGCCCGCAAAACGATCGGTTATGTACCACAAAAAAGATTCTTTGACCTTTCTTTTCCTATATCTGTAATGGAAGTTGTATTAATGGGCGCATTGTCTCATCTCAATCATATGGGACGCTATCCTGCCATAATCAAAGAAAAAGCTAAATATCTGCTTGATCAATTTGAGCTCGACACATTGAAAGATCACCCTTTTGGACAATTATCCGGAGGGCAAATGCAAAAAACATTAATAGCAAGAGCTTTGATCTCTGATCCTACAATACTAGTGCTAGATGAACCAACAGCTAGCGTAGATCCACATGCGGAAGAAAACTTATATCAGTTGTTGCTAACATTAAAACACAAGAAAACTATTTTTATTGTTACACATGAAGTCCCCGGAATACTACCACAAGTCGATCGCGTCCTTTACGTAAATAAACAAGCTCATTTCATCCCAAAACAAAACGTATGTTCCCACGTTGCGATGGGACTGTATCATGAGCCAGAGAGGAACAATAGATGATTTCCTATTTTTTACTAATGGCAATCTGCGCATCTATTATCGCCTCATTTTCAGCTGGCATCGTTGGCTGCTACGTTGTTGTTAAGCGAATCGTCTTTATCAGTGGTAGCATTGCCCATTCTGTACTTGGAGGTATGGGATTGTTTTTATTTTTAAAAAGAAAATATGAATTATCGTTTTTATCCCCTACTTATGGTGCTTTATTAATGGCTATTTTTTCTGCTATTTTTATTGGCTGGATTCACTTAAAACATCGACAAAGAGAAGATACTGTCATCGCTGCCATTTGGGCCCTAGGAATGTCTCTCGGGGTGATCTTTGTTTCGCTAACACCAGGATATAATGTCGATTTAATGAATTTTTTATTTGGTAATATTATTTGGACCTCCACACAAGATTTGTGGTTACTCTTTTTCCTCGATATCTTCGTGCTGGTTGTAACATTTTTCTTTCACAAAAAATTTCTTGCTATTTGTTTTGATGAAATACAAGCACAAATGCAAGGTATTAATGTAAAAAAAATTTATTTCTTACTATTAACACTCATTGCAATTGTTGTGGTGCTCCTCATTCAAGTCATCGGATCCATCCTAGTTATTGCTATGCTATGTATCCCCGCTGCCATTGCTAATCAATTTACAAATAGACTCTCTCATATGATGGTTGTTGCCGTTATCGCAAGTAGCATATCGAGCATCCTCGGCACTACTCTAGCCTATGTAGTTAATTGGCCTCCTGGCTCTACCATTGCGCTGTTTACAACCATCAGTTATCTCCTCATTACCAAGTTAAAACAAATGCTGACAAATCAAGGTTTGACAAAACAAATAGGGAACAAATAATTTTTATAACCTTATTTCGATTGACTTTTCTTGTTATTTTCTCTAAAATCTCCCCATATTTGAAACTTATCCAAATAGAAAAGGCAAACTATGTACGCAATTATTGAAACTGGCGGCAAGCAATATCGGATTCAAAAAGGTGATATTATTGACGTAGCATTACTCGGAGACGAAAAAGAAGTAACATTTTCTTCTGTCCTTCTGATCCAAGATGGTTCTAATATCCAAATGGGAGCTCCTTACGTAGCAAAATCCTCTGTAACCGCACAAGTACTCGGGATTGTAAAAGGACCAAAGGTAATTTCTTTTAAAATTAAAAAAAGAAAAAACTCTCGTAGAAAAGTAGGACATCGTCAACACTACTCAAGAGTACAGATTACAGATATTGTGAAAGGAGAGAAATAATGGCTCATAAGAAAGGTCAAGGATCGACTCGAAATGGACGTGATTCACGCAGTCAGCGCAGAGGAATTAAAGCTTGCCACGGAGAATTTGTTCGTGCTGGTAACATTTTAGTTCGTCAATGTGGAACACAATGGTATCCTGGTAAAAACACACAATTAGGTAGTGATTATACTATTTTTGCTCTTGTAGATGGCGTTGTCTCTTTCCGCAAATCCAATAGAACTGTTGTCTCTATTATTCCTGTGAGCGAATAATATGTTTACCGACGGGGTTAAACTAAAACTGGCTGCAGGCAAAGGCGGCAATGGCGTTGTTGCCTTTACAAGGGAGAAGTTTATCCCCAAGGGTGGTCCTTCTGGTGGCAATGGTGGTAAGGGCGGCAGCATTATCATTAAAAGTTCTCATCATATTTATTCTTTAGATCATTTTAGACATATTTTTCATGTATCTGCTGAAAATGGCGCTCAAGGGGGCTCTAATTTAAAAACAGGGAAAAATGGAGTAGATCTTATTCTAGAAGTCCCCTGTGGTACGATAGTGAAAGACTCTCATAGCAATGAAATACTAAAAGATTTTACTGAACCAAATGACTCTCTTGTAATTTGTAAAGGAGGAGTAGGTGGCAAGGGAAATAACTGTTTTAAATCTCCTACAAATCGCGCTCCTTATCAATCTACTTCAGGAAAAATGGGAGAAGAGATCGATGTGATGTTAGACTTAAAATTGATTGCTGATGTTGGCTTTGTTGGGTTTCCAAATGCCGGAAAATCTACCCTTTTCTCTGCCATGACCACAAAACCGGTGAAAATAGGAAACTATCCCTTTACAACTCTTGTACCTAATATCGGATATATAGAATTTGACGACTATTCTAGGATACATCTTGCAGACATCCCCGGAATTATCGAGGATGCCCACAAAGATAAAGGTTTAGGTCTTGCATTTTTAAAGCATATCGAACGAAGTAGCGTCCTCGTCTATGTCATCGATATGAGCGCAACCGATGGTAGGAGTCCCATCGAGGATTTTTTTACGTTGTATAAAGAGCTCAAATCCTATTTGATCGACCTCACTCATAAACCATTCCTCGTGGTCCTCAATCAGATCGACAGATATGAGTCTGAGACCTTGATCAGTGATTTCTATGCGAAATTCCCCTTCGAACATAAGCACCTCTTTCAATTATCAGCCAAAACTGGCCAGGGTTTATCTTCTTTTATCCAAGCTATGCGCGATATTGCACAAGCGGATGGCAAACGATTTAAATAGACAATGAAATGCGTTTCTCACGCTTGAAGCGCCTGTTAGCGACTTTAAAAAGGGGACGATAAACGGAAGATCTTTCATTTTTATTGCTATTATTAGACATATATTCCTCCTTTATGAATTTGGAAGTCCAAGGCAAGCTAATTGCCCATCTTGTTTTAACTTCCTAACTTTGGTGTAATCCAAAATATGGAATAAAGCAAGGAAAAATCGAATTAAACACTTAATTTAACAAATATTGTTTTTATATTTAAACAAACACAACTAACGACAACTAATTTATTTAAAAATTAATTAATTGTCTAATAATGCGCTTTTTATAAAGAAATATATAAACATTTTTTCAACATTCTTCTCCTGTATCTTGCATAGATCCCTATACCATAATGTGTTATGAATTATAACTCCGATTAAACATAATGCCTCTTTCTTGTTGAATAATGGCTTATTATTAAATACTTAACTAAGTAAAAACTTTATTACAATACATAAATAAATTAACACATTTCAAGTTAATTAGTTAATAACGTATAATATGTGTAATTTTAATTATTACAAATAATAATAGGGGTTTTATGGAAATATTAACTAGTCCCTTAGCAATGGGATCTTTAAGCCTTTCTGTAGCATTAGATACTATTCCACCTTGCGTAGGAAAAGATGACTTTGGCCACCGACTATTTTTAGTAACAAACGAAAAGGGGCAAGAAAAAACCCTTTCCATTTTAGCAAAAAAACCAATTACGGGTAATGTAGCCATTGGTGTTTCTGGTTTTTTTACTTTAAATGCTGTTGCAGTTAGAGGAAGAGAATCCAAAGAAAATACAGCTGACATTGATACCATCATTATGATTGATAGAAGTATTCGAGTGGAGCATTTTTGGCAACATATGCAAGGAATTATGAGATCGTCTAGAAGCAAAGAAGAGGTCGTTATCAAAATTATAGCCCTGATAAATGATAATGCTAGATTGTATTTCAGAAATGATCATTCAATTCCTCCTGATGTGGCAGCAAGATCAATGATAAGCAATTTTATTAATGAAATTCGCGACTCTAAAAGCTGGTTATCCAATGATATTTCCTTTCATAAAGTAAAAAAAATATTTGATAACGGTGGTTTTATTTTTAAAAGAATGGATTTATTGGACTTTGAATCTTTTGCAAAGGTTGCTGATAGTATTGCAGATAATGAGCTGTCTATTGACTTTGCTTATATTTCTAATGTTGCAGAGTATGTGGATCACTCTTCAAAATTTAAATATTTTCTGCGTTCGGTTAGCCATATTACACAACCAGAGACCCTCGTTATTCAGACACGACCTCGCCCATGCGTAGCCTGTTGTCCTTTGGTCCAATGTATTAGAAAAACTCATGGGGCACCTGCTAAAGACTTGTTTCTTTCTTCTGTTAGTGATCCTTGTGGTCATAGATCATTTTTCACAACACCTGAAAACACTGGCAGAACTGCTTAATCATAGACCCTTTCAACCGCGACGTGCAACAAGGTGAGTAAAAAATAAAATAGGCCAGATGCAAAAAATCTCTTATATGTGGTTTTTACGAAACAACCATATAGGAGACCCTATGGCCAAAGGCTATAGGCACCTGACCTATGAGCAAAGGTGCCAAATTTATATTTTAAAAGAAAGCAAAAATTCACCAGCCAAGATTGCAAGAATATTGAAGGTGGATCGTTCTACCATTCATCGAGAACTGAAACACAATGGCAATATGATACGATATAAACGAGCTTTAAGTGTCTTAATCTGATCTAAAAACACAACTTTCTGAAAATGAAGGATTTGATCAACTGTACGGAAAAATCGTACAGTTGAAATTACTGGCTCCTGATGGGAAAATGCGCGAGACCGATACCGTCAATACAGAGACTATTTTTCGGATTCTATGTGTCTAGTAAATTATAGCAAGATCAGTTGTTAGTAAATCGAATTTTCTAGACGTTAACTCAATAGAAGTCAGTTTAATCGATGAAAAATAGAAAAAAGACCATAATTGCACGTTATTTTAAATTCTTTCTTAGAAATATCTTTGAATGCCCGTGCGCGTAATTCTTTAATTCCCCTATTCGTGCATAGCCATTTTTCAAATAGAAATCTTCAGCTTGAAAGTCCCAAGTATCCACCAGAGCAAAATCACATCCATTTTTAATAGCTTCTTGCTCCGCTGCATCTAACAATTTTGTGCCGTATCCTTGTTTTTGAAGGCTCCCTTCAACCCACAATGTATCAATGTAGATTGATTCTGAATCTAAAAATGCTTGTATCCCGCCAAAAACTTTCCCTAAATCATTTTTCAAAAAAATGGAAAACTCTTTATCTCGCTCACCTACTATATTTTCATTGAATGCAATAACACCTTCTTTTACAACGGCGTTATCAGCCTCGGTAGGTGCATAATCGACGACTACTTTGTACATATTCTTTCTACTTTGAATATTCGGACTTTAAAACAATTTTTGAGGCACCCGTTTGGGTGATTTAAGGAAATCTAGAACTCCGGCAATAGATCGGCTGAAAAATTTGGCGAACTCTATTACTAGGGTTCGCCCAAGTGGCCAAAGCCGGAATCGAACCGGCGACACAAGGATTTTCAGTCCTCTGCTCTACCGACTGAGCTACCTGGCCTCACGTCGAGAAAAAGCAATAGGATACCTTGAAAAGCGATTAATCGCAATTTTTTAATTTTTAGAAGATATAGAGATCATATCTTTGACAATATTGACCGATTCCTTCATCTGAAGATCTTCTGTACCAAAACTAGGGTGGCTCCCTACTGATGCGTCCCCTTTCTTAATTTTTTCTACTTCCGCTAAAAACGCCTGAAAGTTTTTATCCGCCTTTAGTCGTTCTTCACTATTTTTTTGTAAACTACCAAGCATATTTTTCCATTTCTGTTCTTGTTGTGGAAAATAGTTAGAAAAAAGCTGTCTTGGATCTTTCTGTGAATACTTTTTAATATCATTATCTTGATCTAAAAAAGAAAAACCAAGCGTATCTCGTGGAAGAGGGTACATTAAATACTGCTCTCCTATATTAAAAGGAGCATACTTAGTAGGAACATGAATATCTGCAATTACCCCATCAATTTGGGTAGATCTACCGGAAATCGTATAATATCTTCCCACTGTTACTTTAAAAAATGCTTCAGCCCCTTCATCCGTAATATTTTGAATCTGCATCGATCCCTTACCATATGTTCTTTCATCGCCTACTATTAGAGCAACACCATAATCTTGAAGTGCCTGAGCGACCACTTCTGCTGCCGATGCAGAAGCTTTTGATGTAAGTAAAACCAAAGGCCCTTGATAATATAATCTTCCATTAATATCCCGATTGTACTGCACCTCCCCATTGGCATACTTGGAAATAACAATGACCCCTTTTGGAATAAAAAGACCAGATACCTTTATAGCCTGCGTTAAAAATCCTCCTGCATTATTTCTTAGATCAATCACGAGTCCCTTTAACTCACCCTGCTGTTTCATCTGTAAAATAGCATCCCTTAAATCTTTTTCGGCCGTAATACCATTACCATTATCATAAAAAGCACCTAAATCGATCTTACCTATAATACCGCCTTCTACAGCTTCCGTTGTAAAGGAAAGACGTTCATTTTCCATTACAATAACCTCTTTTTTCAACGTCACCTGAACCGTCTCTTCTGGCTTTTTGCCTACATTACGACGCAATACTAGTGTTATTTTCCCATTTGAATGGCTGTTCATTGCATCTAACACCTCTTCAAATGAAAGATCTTGGACATTTTTCCCATTTACCTGAATTAACACGTCCCCTTTTTGAATCATCTTACTTTTTGCAGCAGGTCCATTTGGCAGTAAATCTCCAATATATGCCCCTTGTAAGCCCTCTTTAATAACGACGCCAATTCCCTTAAACTGCTTTTGAAGCGATGCCCTCATCGAAATAGCCTCTTCCGGGCTAAAAAATGCTGTATGTGCATCTAGACTTCTCGCAAAGGACTTTAATATTAGCGTAGAAATAATATTATCTTGCTTCTCTTTATTAAATGCTTTTCCCTTATAACTTTGCAAAAGAAAGATACTCTCATAACGTCTATCTTTATGATCAAATAAAGAGAGTTGTTTTTTGAGCTGATCCGTGGAGAGTACTGTAATTTTTTGATCCATTAACTCTATTTTTATTCGAAAAAGCACTGACTGTTTTATTCGCTCTTTTAACTCTATGATACTTTTTGCATAATCATTATATTCCGGCATCTGAAACGCATATCCAGAAAATATGTCTTGTTGATTTAAAAGATCTTGAAATACCTCTTCCCGAAGTTTTCTTTCTCTTTCTACCGCATGTTGACAAACTTGCAATAGCTGTAAATAAGATTTATAATCATCATTTCTCATCTGTTTAATAACATCAATTGCTTCCCCGTCGGATATGTTACTATTTTTCGCTACCTCTTCTTCCAATAAATAGAGCTTGTCTTGGTCAAATTGATCAAAAAAAACAAGAAACGATCGTTTAATGAGCGTTGGCGTTAACATATGACTATCTACATGATAACGCAGCATTTCCGTTGTGATTTCTTTAATATCTGTGATTTTAAGGGGCCTTGGATCTCCGTAAAGCTGACAAAAGAAAAAAACCGTAAAAAGAAGATATTTTAATACAGCAGACAAAGGGGCCTCTATTATTATTCTTTATAATAATGAGTAATAAAAATTTTAATTATTAAAATAAAGCTAAAACTTAATTAAATTATATAAAATTAACAAACCAAATGTGCATTATCAAAAAATATAATCCTGCTACCTTATGATAATAAGAAGGTTGTTGAGCAATCCGCCTTTTTTATCTGATCTTGAGATGTGTTATGGATCATTTTTTATAATCCCTATCCATCTATGCTGATTCAATAGATAAACTTTTCCTTGTGTGATCGTTAAATCTTTTTTATAAACGATGCAAAAGAACATTTTTTACATCTTTTTCTAAGAAATTTTTCCTAGTTCTTGTGAATTAATTCCAAAAAAGCTAAAATTTCCCCCATTGGCAATTTTTTGTTCCTTCTATTTTGAATCAGGAAGGATTACCCAATTTTATTAAGGAGAAAACCTCGGATGCCAACTATTAATCAGTTAGTCAAGCAAGCTCGCAAAGATAAAGTGAGACGAAGCAAATCCCCGGCATTAAGTGAATGCCCACAAAGACGAGGGGTTTGCCTACAAGTTAAAACTAAAACACCAAAAAAACCAAACTCAGCTCTCCGTAAAGTAGCTTGGGTCAGACTATCCAATGGTCAAGAAGTGATTGCCTACATCGGTGGTGAAGGTCATAACCTCCAAGAGCACAGTATCGTACTTGTGCGTGGTGGAAGGGTAAAAGACTTGCCTGGTGTGAGATATCATATTGTTCGCGGTACACTAGATTGCGCCGCTGTAAAAGACCGTAAACAACGTCGATCCAAATATGGAGCGAAGAAACCGAAGTAGTAACCAAGGACTATAAGCATGTCAAGAAGGCACAGAGCCCAAAGGCGACAAATTGATCCAGATGAAAAGTATAATAATGAAGCTGTGGCTAAATTTATTAATCGTGTGATGATGCACGGTAAAAAATCGATAGCAACACGAATCGTGTACTCTGCTATCGATAAGTTTTCTAAACGAATTAATACAGAAACACCACTAGAAGCCTTTGAACAAGCTCTTGAAAATGCAAAACCTCACCTAGAGGTAAAATCTCGCAGAATCGGAGGCGCTACTTACCAGGTTCCTGTAGAAATTCCTACAGATCGCAGAATCTCTTTAGCTATGAAATGGATCATTTCTCACGCTAAAGCAAAAGCAGGAAGATCAATGGTCGATGGACTTGCATTAGAGCTTGCTGATTGCTACAGCAATCAAGGCTCCACAATCAAGAAAAAAGATGACGTGCATCGTATGGCGGAAGCTAACAAAGCCTTTGCTCATTATAAATGGTAATTTTAAGGATACAACCGAATGGCTGAAAGAGACCCGAAAGATTGTTTAAGTAAAGTGCGTAATATTGGGATTATGGCCCATATTGACGCAGGAAAAACTACAGTAACAGAAAGAATTTTATTTTATACTGGAAGATCTCATAAAATCGGAGAAGTTCATGAAGGCGCCGCGACAATGGACTTCATGGAGCAGGAGAAAGAACGTGGTATCACTATTACTTCTGCTGCAACTACTGTGTATTGGAAAGAGAGCAAAATCAACATCATAGACACTCCAGGACACGTTGACTTTACTATAGAAGTCGAGAGATCCTTGCGTGTATTAGATGGTGCTGTAGCTGTATTTAGTGCAGTAGACGGCGTTCAACCTCAGTCAGAAACGGTATGGCGACAAGCTGATAAATATAACGTGCCTCGTATTGCATTTATCAATAAAATGGACCGAGTTGGTGCTGATTACTTCATGTGTATTGATAGCATCAAAAAGAAACTCGGGGCTAATGCTGTTGCTCTCCAATACCCTGTTGGTAGCGAAAATGACTTTAAAGGAATGATAGATTTAGTCAACATGAAAGCTTATATGTTTCACGATGAGACAATGGGCGCTGCATATGATCTAGAAGCAATTCCTGCCGACTTAAAAGAAATCTGTGGAAAATTAAGAGCTCAGCTATTAGAAGAACTAGCTACTATCGATGAAGACAATGAAGTCTTCATGACGAAAGTTCTGGATGCTCCCGAAACTTTGACAGAAGATGAAATTCATGCTGTTATTAGAAAAGGTGTATGCAACAACACTCTGTACCCTGTACTGTGTGGAACAGCTTTTAAAAATAAAGGGATCCAACCACTACTAGATGCTGTTGTAAAATGGATGCCTTCTCCACTCGATCGTGGTCTTATCCGCGGCATCAACATCAAAACTAATGAAGACATGGCAATTCAGCCAGATGATAAGAGCCCTCTTGCAGCTCTTGCTTTTAAAGTAATGTCAGACCCTTATGTTGGAAGACTTACCTTTATCAGAATTTATGCCGGAACATTAGAAAAAGGTGTTGCGCTTTTAAATACGACAAAAGATAGAAGAGAACGTGTTTCTAGATTGCTAGAAATGCACGCCAACCAACGAAAAGATCGTGATGTATTCTTTACTGGTGATATCGCAGCTTGCATCGGATTAAAATATTCTACAACTGGAGATACTCTTTGTGCTGAAAACAATCCTCTATTACTTGAAAGAATGGAATTCCCGGAGCCTGTTATTTCCATGGCTATTGAACCAAAATCTAAAGGTGATAGAGAAAAATTAGCGATGGCGCTATCTTCTCTTTCAGAGGAAGATCCAACGTTTAGAGTATATACCAATGAAGAAACTGGGCAAACCATCATTGCCGGTATGGGTGAATTGCACCTTGAGATCTTAAAAGATCGTATGTTCAGAGAATTCAGTGTAGATGCTAACGTGGGGGCTCCTCAAGTATCTTATAAAGAGACCATCACTACCCCTGCTAAAACAGAAACGAAATATATCAAACAATCTGGCGGTCGTGGTCAATATGCTCACGTTTGTCTAGAGATCTATCCGAATGAAAAAGGCAAGGGTAACGAAGTAGAAAGTAAAATCGTGGGAGGCACTATTCCTAGAGAATATATTCCTGCGGTTATTAAAGGTGTTCAAGAAGGTCTTAATACTGGAGTACTTGCTGGTTATAACTTAGTTGATATCAAGGTAGATATCGTTTTTGGTTCTTATCATGAAGTCGACTCTAGTGAGATGGCATTTAAAATTTGTGGTTCTATGGCCGTTAAAGAAGCTGCTAAAAAAGCACAGCCTATTATTCTTGAACCAATTATGAAAGTAAACGTTACAACTCCTGAGGACTTCATTGGTGATGTAATGGGTGATATTAACCGTAGACGTGGAAGAATCTTAAATCAAACTAATCTTCGTACAGTGGCTATTGTAGATTGCGAAGTACCACTTAGTGAAATGTTTGGATATTCTACAACACTCCGTTCTTTAAGTTCAGGACGAGCTACCTATACAATGGAACCTTCTCACTTTGAAAAAGTACCTAATAAGGTCCAAGAAGAGATTGTAAAAAAATAAAAAAAGAGCAAGTTAATTTATGGCAAAACAAGAAAGAAAAAAAATACGCATTCGATTAAAGGGTTATGATCAAAGACTTCTTGATCGATCTACTGCTGACATCGTTGAGACAGCAAAAAGAACAGGTGCCAGAGTAATTGGACCTATTCCTTTGCCAACAAGACGAGAGATTTTTACAGTTCTTCGTTCTCCTCATGTGGACAGAAAATCTCGTGAACAATTTGAAATGAGAACTCATCTTCGTATGTTGGATATTTTAGACCCGACTGTTGATACAATCGATAAACTCAAAGTGCTTCCAGTTCCTGCTGGTGTTGATATCAAAATCAAAGCATAAGCGTTTCGGTTTATCTTTTTTATAAAATTAAAAACCTCTTCACTTTACATGAAGGGGTTTTTTCTTTTTATTGACGAAAAAAGAAATATGCTACAAATGAAAGTTAAGTCTTTCTGGATTGATATCATGAAACACAACACGCGTAATATCCGCATTTTATATTTGTTTCCAATTTTGCTTATTTTATATGAATTCTCTATTAACATGTCCAACGATATGTATTTGCCTGCTCTTATTGTATTAACAAAAGAATTCGATGTTTCTAGCCATATTATTCAACTTACTATTGTAGCATGGCTTCTTGGTTCTGCATCGATTCAGCTCATTTTAGGCCCTGTATCAGATAAACATGGCAGGCGTCCGGTTTTTTTCCTAGGTGGTGTCATTTTCCTTATTTCTACGATTGTCTGCGCTTTAGCCCCATCTATCATCATATTAATCATTGCTAGGTTTTTTCAGGGCATGGCAGTCTCTTGTTTGATGGTAGCAGGATATGCCTCTATTCATGAAATTTTTGAAGATAAAACATCTATTCGCATTTTATCTTGGATGGGATCTGCTGCTATTTGCGCTCCAATTATTGGCCCTATTCTTGGTGGATATATACTGTATTTCAGTACTTGGAGAATGATTTTTATTTTGCTGTTTCTCCTATCATTTCTTACATTAATTGCTCTTTGGAAAGTAATGCCGGAAAGTAATTTAGATTCTAATGAAAAATCACTGGCACCAAAAAAATTATTGCATAGCTATCTCAATATTTTTTTAAATAAAAAATTTATGACAAAAGCTTTACCTACAGGATGTTTGTATAGCGGGATTATCATTTGGATTACAGCAGCTCCCTTTATTATCATGGACCTCTTTCAAATACCGGAACAATATTTTGGATTTACTCAAGTACCAATCTTTTTAGGATATATAGTTGGAGCTAGCATCATGCGTGTAATGTTAGATCGTTTTAATATCTCTTTCTTAGGACTTCTTGGAATTACAGTATCTATCATTAGCGCGTTAATTTTATTGCTGCTTACACTAGACCATTCTAATTCTATCTGGTACTTAATTCTACCCATGGTCGGATATACCTTTGGCTGTGGATTTGCCAATGCTCCTATGACAAAAGCTGCGTTTGCCTCTACAGATGAAGACATCGGTGCGGTAACGGCTTTTTTTTATCTGAAACTAGCAGGACTTGGAGCGCTAGGGAGCTTGATTGTTAGTATCGTTTACACACACACCATACTTCCTATCAGCATTTTGCTCTTTGTTGTTTCTCTTATTGCGTGGACCATTCATGTATTTACCCATCTTTTTGCATCCTCAAAAGAACTATAAATACAGTCCTTTTAAGAATCGCAGCGCACTTACTATTTCTATTCCTGATTCTATTTTTTCTCGTTTTAATTCTTTTACTATTTGAATTGCAGGTAATTGATATTTTTCATGAAAATATTTAAGCCCCGGATTTAATTGATGATCCGAATGTTTTACTTCTATGATCTTTTCGACCTGATCATTATATACAAGAGCAAAATCCACTTCCTGTCTCTCTTTTGTATGCAAATAATGAAGAACATATGTTTGTGCTTCATAATCTATTTTTGCCAGCACATGTTTTAATAAACAGCCAGCAATAAAATTCTCTAATTTAATACCATCATCTCCTTGTACTAGGCCTGTATCAAAAAAATAAATTTTTGGTTCTTTAAGTAAACTACGGGCAATATTATTTGAAAAAGGAGTGATGCGGAAGACAATATAAAGAGCCTCTAAAATTTGGATATATTTTTTTACCGTATTAGGAGAAATAGCAACATCTTGCGCTATGGATGTATAAGAAATAGGTGATCCTACTCGTTTTCTTAATAGCTCAAAAACAAGCCGAATTGCATTTAAATTTTGAATGTTTTCAAAATCAAGAACATCTTCCCGTAGTAAACTGTCCACATATTGTAGCCTCCATCTATTAGCATCTACTAACTCTTCCGCCAGAAATGGTTCCGGAAAACCACCTCGCTCCAAAAATCGATCTATCGTATACTCAATATCTACCCTATCACACTCTGCAGGAGAAAAAGGCATCAATCGATGTAAAAAGTATCTACCTGCAAGTGAATCCCCTACCTGATTAAAAATCTCAAGACGAGCACTACCTGTCACAAGTATTTTTTGATGCTCTGATTTCGTATCATAAATCCCTTTTAAATAGTTTTTCCACTCAGGCATTTTATGTATTTCATCGAGAATGATTAATTCTACTGAAGGAATCCAGGCTTCTTGCAAGATGAGTTTTCGATCCTCTAATCTATCATAATTCAAATAGATAGAAGACTCAAATTCCTTTGCTATAGCTTTAGCTAATGTGGTTTTACCAACTTGGCGAGGACCTGCCAGTAATACCATTTTTTTTCTTAAATCACGTAAAATTGCGGCTTTTTGATATCTTTCCATATTTGACTATTTTGCATCGCTTTGCAAAAAAGTCAAGACTATTTTGCATTTCATTGCATAATAGTCATATTAAAAAATATTTTAATCGTTGGCTATAAGTAACTAGGGATTTTTTTACTAACTGGTTATTCGTATCATTTGTAACGTTGTAAAAAGTCTTTTCTAATTGTTATCTGGTGAAATCTCCATGGGAAATCGATTCATATAATAAAGAGGATAATTGCAGAGATTTCCATCTTTTTTTAGGTTCATTAAAGACGATCTGGAAAGTACAGGGGAATGGTATTTTTCTTGATACACTAAAAGGCTCTTTTTCTTTGTCGAAGTACCTGATTTTACCTCCAATGGAAAAATTCTCCCCTCTTTTTCCAAGAGAAAGTCAACTTCCGCTTCTCTTTCGCTTGTCCAATAATAAAGTGGATTTTCATCAGCCGCTTTCAAAGCCTGAGCAACATAATTTTCCGTGAATGAGCCCTTGAACTCCACAAAAAACAGATCTCCCTCCACGATCACACGGGCAGGCAGCCGACACATGGCACCAAGCAATCCAACATCAAGAAGATAAACCTTAAATGCCTCACGATCACCATAACTTTTTAAAGGCAATTTGGGTGTAGAAACCTGGTAAGCCTTATAAATTAATTCTGCGTCCACAAGCCATTGCAAAGATTCTTCATAATCCCTTGCACGAGCACTTTTTTTAATAGCGGAAAAAACAAACTTCTTGTTTTCTTTCCCCAGATGAATAGGAATAGAATCCCATATTTGAGTAATTTTTATGACAAGCGAAGGAGGCGCATGTTTTGCAAAATCATGGACGTATGCCTTGAGAATATCTTCTTGTATTTCTCGTACCATATTGAGATCTTTTGTCTGTACATAACGCAGCACAGGTTTAGGCATCCCCCCAACATAGAAATAAATTTTAAGTAATTCCAATAATTGCTGATGATGTGCCTCAGCAATTGGCTCAAAGGTTTTAATCTCTTCCAATAGAGTTCTTAACATAGGCCTGCCTATCGCATCAAGAAATTCAAAAAAGGTCATTGGAAAAAGGTGGCAAAAATGCACTTTCCCTACTGGGAAACCTCTAGCACCGGATAATTTAACACCCAGTAATGACCCGGCAGCAACTACTGAATACTCTGGAGCCTGTTCACAAAAATATTTCAAACTTGTTAAAGCATGAGGGCACTCTTGAATTTCATCGAAAATAATCAATGTTGTAGCTGGATCTATTTTCATTTCCAAATGAATACCAAGATCTCGCAAAATACGATCCGGATTAAGATCCGGTTCAAAAAAAGTCTTGCAGGCTGGCATTTCTTCGAAATTTATATAGCAGCAATTTTTATATTCCTGAAAACCAAATTCTTTTAAGAGATAGGTCTTTCCCACCTGCCGGGCGCCCTGAACCAAAAGTGGTTGGCGGTCAGGATCTTTTTTCCATAAAAGTAATTGTTTATAAAGGTCTCTTTTCATATCTTCAATATAGCAAACCCATGCTTTTCCCTGTATAAAAAGTGTTGTTTTTCACAATATTCCCTGTATAAAATGTGAAATTTTTCACAATATTCACAGGGAATAATGTGAAATCACTCCCGAATATTTGTGGGAATAAACGCTAAACCGCTTGATTTAAAAGCTTTACGATGTAAAAAACCAAAAAACCCATACTATCAATTCTTCTATAATATGGTTTGTATTTCTTTTCTAATTGTTATTATCCGGGAAAAGATCATCACTATAGATTGCTTGATATGGCGGTGGATTATCAAACCTTACATACTTACCAACAACTTTACCATCAGAAACAACTAGAAAATATTTTCTTTGCTGAATAACTTGAGGACCTTTGGTCACCCTTTCTACATATTCATACACTTGTTGTTTTTTCCCAATAGAACGAATTTCTACCGGAGGACCAAACTCCTGCTCAATCGTAGCGATCGGTGTTCCTGTAGAAATATCAGAAAATCGATCCTGCGTCATTACCGAATAACGACTGCACCCGAATAAAAAAACACCTGCTAATAGGGCTAATAATACTCTTTTCACTCTTCTACTCCTGCTTGGTCTGTTTCCAAATTTTTCCTTGTATAAGCGTTTTAAACTCGTCGCCTGTTGCATATTCTCCTTTCATTTCACAAGAGCCATCTTGTTGTAATTGGTAATATTCATACCCCTCAAAACCAAGATCGTTATCTCTAAATTCCCACCCAATAAAACCATCATCTATTATCCCTTCGCCAAAAACTTTTCCCCAAGCTTGATTTTCTAGCTCTACTTCGAATCTCTTCCCATCAAAATTAGAAAATAAATATTGATTTAACATGATATCCGTATGTCCAGCTACTTGTATTTCTTGTGTAGCATCGACTTCTAATAGATCAGGGTCTCCTGTAGTTGATTTCCATCTTGTATAAAATACAAGCACCTCTTCTACATTGGATAATTGGATGCTACCTTCTCCTATCCAATTTCCTCCTGAAAATAAAAATTTATGCGTAAACATTAAAACATATACCTTCTTGTATAAATACTTTGTAATATTCCCAACGCTATCATCGTTACCAACACAGAAGACCCCCCATAAGTAACTAAAATAAGTGGGACCCCTGTAATGGGTAAAAAGCCGCACATCATACCAACATTAATAATAACATGCATAGCTAAGTATATACCAAATCCAGCAGAAAGCAAACGACCAAATAAATCTTTTGCTACTGCTACTACTTGAAAACTAAAGTAAATTAATGTAAAAAAAAGCCCAAGCAACACAGTAGCCCCTACTAACCCAAATTCTTCTGCAAATGCACAAAATACAGAGTCAGTATGTGCAAAGGGAAGCCATTTTTTTCCTGTAAACTCACTTTTACACCACCCACTACCAAAAACACTACCAAGAGCTATCGCTGTTTGCCCAGCTTTTTGATGGTAGGTATTTGGGTTCAATCTTTCGTACTGATATTCTTTCAAGAATTTTGTTGCAACAGGTTTAAATTCATCATGTGGGATCACATTAGAAAACATTAAAAAAACAAATACCAATCCTAATATCCCTATAATGTTCATAATCCACATGACCTCTTTTCTAATATTCCCAAGATAAAATATCCCCAGTGTAATAGGATATAATATCATGGCAGAACCAAGATCTGGTTGTTTTAAGATAAGAATAAAAGGTATTAACACAATCACTCCTGCAATGATCGCTGTTTTCCATGTATACGCATTATGTTGATTTTTTTCTAAAAACCAGCTGAGGGTAATGATAACAATAATCTTACCAAATTCTGATGGTTGAAGAGCAAATGAAATAAGTGGGAAACGATACCAACGATGTACATGTTGAATCGGATCGGTAAAAAACAGACCTATTAAGAGCAGTAAAATAAACACATACGTCACAGGAGCATATTGTTTTAATTTTCTATAATCAAAACACACAAAAAACATATATACGATAAACCCAATACCAAATGCCCGTAACTGTCCTTTTACATAACGAGTCATGAGCTCTTTTCCATCCGTTGTAGCAGAGGAAATAATACATAAACTAATGATCATAATACAAACGATAATAGGCAGCGTTTTGAAATCAAGTTTTCTTAAAAATTTCGCATCAAACATCAAAAAACCTTATTACAACTAATTTCACATCATATACAATTATCCTTTTTTCCTTTACAAACTTGACAATTGAGGATGCTATGGAATGGAATTTCGAGCACATACACTTACAAAGCGTGCTTTCAACAAATACTTGGTGTAAGGAAAATATTACAAAACTAGACAATAGAAAAATCTATTTAGTGTCTACAGATCAGCAAACGCAAGGCAAAGGCCAGCATGGGAAAAGCTGGTTTTCTCCACCAAGCAGTAATATTTGCATGAGCTTTTGTTTCAAATTACCTTCTAAAATAAATGTTACCAATATCCCTCAGATATTGTCTATTAGCTGTGTGAAGTTACTAGAAAAATATCATATACCCCCTCAGATTAAGTGGCCTAATGATGTTCTAATTGATGGAGAAAAGATAGCTGGTATTTTATGCGAGATATCGGATGATAAATGTATTGTTGGTATTGGTGTTAATATTAACATGACACAAACAGAAGCCTCTACAATAGATCAGCCGGCAACTTCTCTTTTTATTCTTTCAGGACAAACCCATATCATACCCAGTCTCATCAACGACTTAAAAGATATCTTTTTAAAAGACCTCTCCTTATTTTTAGAATCGGGATTTGCTCCTTTTCATGATTTTTACACCTTTCATCTCGCTTACTTAGGGCAAGAGATCCTTTGGAAACATGATAATACAGAAACCAAAGGAGTGCTAAGAACTGTACTTGCTGATGGATGTTTAGAACTGCTGGAAGAAAACCAGACTCATACGAAAATTAGTTATGGGCAGCTAAGACCTATCTGTGCATCACAAACATAATGTCATTTATTTTCTAACTATTAAGAAAATAATAGAATTATAATTATCACATCAAAAATAATAGGTATAACATGGATGTAGTAACAAGTACATTAATAGATATATATGAACAACGGCATGATACGTATTACGGCATCGCAACTTCCTTACACGCGCAATACACCAGTATTGAAGCTCAGATGCCACGAGTATTTGATACTATCATCGATAAGCCTTTTAGTACCTTGGCAGGAAAAGTTGATTTCCTTGCTATTAACGTCATTGAACAACTCACTCTTTATGTGTTTCTCATTGGCACTTCTGATTTAGATTTTTCTGATCAAGTTGCCTATCCTTATACCACTCCTGTAAAACCAATGCAAAAAGTAGTCTCAACTAAATTTTCTGAAATGGATCCTCATTTATATCGCTGTCCTACAATGGATAAAGAGAGGTTTGTTAAAATATCTCATTGTTTACATACACGTTATTTTCCTCAAATACGAGATTTATTTGTTCCCTCTATCTCCTTAGTTAAAGTATTGCATCGCTTAGATGACAGTGTCATCTTGGATGCAAAAACAGTAAAAGCGATTCGTCATGGGATATCAGAATCAATAGATACTGTTGTTCCTTATCTATTAAATGACGTTTTTTTAACAGCTAAAGCACATTATAGAGATTGTACAAGGTGTTAATGTTTAAACGGGGTGTTGTTCTTGGTGAAATGTCAAAGTAGACAGATCTGCAACCACTTGAATTGCAGGATGCACTTTTGCTTTTAAGATTTGTTCAATTGCCGATAGTGTTGTTCCTGTAGCAGAATAGCAGCTAGTACAGCTTCCTTGATAACTAATGGTGATGCTAAAAGCTTCTATTTTAGCAATCGTTACACCACCAGCATCTAGTTCTATATAGGGACGAATTTCTTGGTCAATGATCTCATGAATGATGATATGTTTCTGTTCTTCGGATAACTCTCCAAAATTAGGATAACGATGCTCTTGCTCTCCACCATGGGAAAAAGGAGATGGTGGCACATATGTTTCTGCAAAAGGAATATCTTCACACTGCTCTAATGCATTATCAAGAGCAGAAATAGCCATATTCATCAGAAAATAAATTTGATGAGGGAACGTAGCGGTTTGTTCTTTAATCTCTTTTTCAATCAGATCTGCAGATACTCTTCTTGCCTGATCATAATTTTTTCGAATAGCTAGCTCAGAGAGTATTTCTGCGCTACCAAGCAGCGCGGAATCTCCAAATAATTGATACTTGATATCTGCAATGACCCCATCACTTTCATCGATTAACACATAAAAACGGATAAAATACCCATCTTTAATATCTCCCTCTTGTCCAACGACAAGGCGCATTTCTTCCGATAAAACATCTTCTTTAGCAATTACTCCCATATAACTAGGAGAAAGAATTTTTTGTTTTAATTTTTTTGTGTAAAAATGCCAGTAGTGCAATTTAAAAGGAGTTGTCATGTACTAGCTCCTGATAAATTTCATCGGAAAACAACTGATATTTTTTTGAAATAGCTACTAAAGCATCAATTAATAAATCAACATCCTCTTTTGTGTGCTCAGCTGTAAAACAGACACTCACTGCTGTTTTAGCAGCAATAGAGCCAATCCCTGTAGACTCCAAAATATGCTCTAGTCTCTGTGTTTGACCACCGCCAAAGCTTACAAAAATTTCTTGTTGTGATAGCAAAAAAGCAAGGAGTTGCCCATGCATATGTGGCAAGCCAAAACAACTGATATGACATACTCTTGAAAGTGGCTTATGAAATGTTTTTGCACCTAATTTTTCTACGATTGCTTTTTCAAAATAGTTTCTTAAACTCGCGACCTCAATGCTAACTTCATCTTGCTGTTGATATTTTTCCTTTAAAGCAGCATGCATAGCAAAAAAACCAGCTATATGAAGGGGTCCTCCTCGAAAACATCCTTCTATAGGAGATGGGATAAGAGGCGTTATCTTGTGGTAATGTTGAATAATTAAACCACCACTGCCAATAGTGCTACCTATTCTAGACCCCTCAAACGTAATAAAATCTGCCCCTATCTCCTTTAATGCAATCATATAGCTACCTATGCAGGTAGTTATATCTACATGCAAAAGAATATGCTGCTGTTTGCAATACTCGGCAATCTCCCTAATGGGCTGTATCACGCCGGTTAATCGATTTGCCAGTGATAGTGATAACAGACAAGATTTAGGTGTTACATACATTTTCAACAGCTCTACCGTTAATATCCCCTGTGAATTTAGTGGGATTTGCACAGTATTGACCTCTAATGATTCGTATTTTTCCAGTGATAAAATAGTGTCTGCGTCTTCTATTGTGGTAGTTAAGATTTGGTTTTTTCCAAGACTTGAAATGTAATCGATAAAAACACTTTGCAGCACATGTGCAATACCTTCGCTAGAAGAGGATGTTAAAATAAATGTTGCATCAGGACCAAGGCCTAGCATCTCATGAATTTCTTCATGCGACCTGTTATATGCAGCAATAAGTGAGCTATCTTGCTGATAGGGAGCATCCATCGAATATACATTCATATATCGAAGATAAGTATCTCTTACATTATTACTAATAACTGATTTTAATTGATGATCAAAATACAACATAATTAATGATAAATACTCACACAATGTTCCAAAGATTCTTTATAAAATTTTCCGTCTTTATATACATAACAAAGCGCCCTTCCTGTTGGGATCTCAAAATGAAGAATATCTTCATCGCTTATTTCCTCAATAAACTTCACAATCGAGCGCAAGGAATTACCATGTGCTGAAATAAGCACATTATTCCCTTTAACTAAATAAGGTATTGTTACTTTTTCAAAGTAGGGTATTGTTCGTTCATAAGTCATTTTTAAACTCTCTCCATTTGGTGGTGAAACATCAAAGCTTCTTCTCCAAATTCTCACCTGCTCCGCTCCAAATTCTTCTGCTGTTTCTTCCTTATTCTTACCTTGCAATTCCCCATACATTCTTTCATTTAGCTCTTTTGCAATATAAACAGGAATGACTTCCTTTTCTGTTTTTTTGCTATAAATTTTAGACCATTTTTCTCTTGGATGGATGACAACCGGTGTTTTACTCAACGAGTGCTGGCTCATCATTAAAAATGCAGTCATCTGCGCTCTTACCAAGTTAGATGAGAATATAACATCTATTGGAATATCTTTAAGAGCTTGACCAAGATCAATTGCTTCTCGAATGCCTTGGTTACTCAGAGGGATATCCACCCATCCTGTAAATAAATTTTTTTTATTCCAATCAGATTGTCCATGCCTTACTAAAATTAAAATCGATTCTTTCATAGGTCCATCATTATAAGTTATCTGGATGTTTTTTGTTAAAAGGTTATTCCTATTTGAGTACCTAGTACTAATGCATTCGGAATATTACCAAGCCCACGTGGATTAATAATATATTGAACATCTGGAGTGATGTAAAACCATTTATTTAACTGCAACCAATACGTAGCTTCTATCACCATTTCAAAATTTTGCGGAATATTACCAAATCTTCCAGGGATACCTAAATTTTTTGCTTGTTGCTCTGCGCTGCGCAAATCATCGCTATAGCTTCCATACATAAAGGCAAGTGATACAGAATCCTCTTCCCTAGATGGAATCAATCCCCTATAGGTAGCACCTGCTGTAAAAAAAACAGGGAATAGCGCTATGTCCTCAGGAGCAAATAGAAGCGCAATAAATGGAGTTAATCCGGTGGTAGAAAGAGACCCATCCGGATGATATACCATTTGGTCAAATAAAAAATAATACCCATAATTCCCTCGTTGCTCGCCGCCAAGAAACTTATCCCAAACGCCTGACACATAATAATATCCAACTTTATAGTTGCCTGGCAATCCACTGTTTGCTGCACCTTGGTTAATTAACACTTTCCACTCTGTAATGTATTCGACCCCATTTGTATTATCAAATGTAAAATTACATCCATGATATTTGTTTTCTCGAATGATCGTATTGGCGTTATAAACTCCAAATTTCATCTCAAACCAGCTAAATGGCTGTATTCTTAAGTATGCTCCCCATGTTGTAAATGGGTATGCAGTTGTCACCGTGCTGCCCCCATCTGGTGGAGACTGCGTATTAAAAAGAATGCCAACAGGATTTCCATCGATTGCATTGCTAACAAAATGGGAATAAATCGGAGATTGTAAGAACGTATCCCCTTCACTTAATCTTCCCAAACGAATTGTTATCGCATCATTAAAAATACTTTGTTGCACATACAAATCACAAAGGCGAAAATTTTCGCCCCCATATACTTCTGCCACGTTAAACTGGTTGCCAATCATATCTGCTGACAAGTTGTTTCCAAACCGCCACGAAATAGATGTATATAATAACATTCCTTTAATGCTTGCTATCCTGTCCATGTCAAGAGTCAGGTCAGCTCCCCAAGAGCTAGCCTGTTCAAACCCTTGAGTTTTACCTCCTATAGGGTTACCCAGGACATCGCTCACAAAGCTAGAAGTAATAGTCACTCCAGAATCGACCAGACTCTCCCTTGCTCCGCCCCAATCCCCCGTAAAATATTTTCTTTCCCAAAAGCCTTGATTCATTTTGTTTTGACTTTCATCATAATAGTCTTGAGCATCCAGATAACGATCATAAGACGTACTAGAATAATTTGAATCTGCGCTAAAAGCTGCCGTTGTAAAACAAAAAATTAACCATAATAGAGTCAATAACATCTTGAATTACCCCTATTGATGAATTCGATTGAAATTAAGCGAATATTCAAAGATAATATTTGGGTAATATAAAATATAGGTTTTTCTCTTATGGCCGTGCAACGACTTGCAAAAATACTCGCCCAAGCTGGACTCGCTTCCAGAAGATCTTGTGAGGATCTTATCTTTGCCGGTAGAGTTAAGCTAAATAATACCGTGGTATATCTACCTCAGACAATGGTAAACCCTTCCCAGGATACTATCTGTGTGGACCATAAACCAATTGCGTTAGAAAAAAAAGTTTATTTGATTTTTAATAAACCAAAAGGCTACATCTGTTCCAATGTCCCTGATCGCAGAACCATCTATCGATTTTTCACTGATATAGAGCAGAGATTGTTTAGCATAGGAAGATTGGATAAGGACACAGAAGGATTGCTTATTCTTACCAATGATGGATTATTTGCTCAAAATATCATCCATCCTTCCAAAAATATTTTAAAAGAGTATATTGTAAAAACAAATAAAGAAATTTCTGACGATCATTTAAAGACCATTTCTAAAGGCACCCTCATTGAAAATGTATTTATTCGCCCTCAGAGTGTAGAAAAGATACGCAAAGGAACCTTACGTATTACCATTAGTGAAGGGAAAAAACATGAAGTAAGAAAATTGGTAGAGTGTGCTGATTTAAAAATATATGCATTAAAAAGGACCAGAATCGGTGGGCTACATCTTGGATTATTACCTATAGGTGCATTTAGAGAATTAACAGAAAAAGAAAAACTTTTAGTTTTTCAATAATTAACTTATACTGCAAATTATGTTAACTATAGCAAAACTGTTTGGAAAATCTCCTTTTGGCCATCTGCAAAATCACATGCATAAGGTCACCGCTTGCATGAAAAAACTTGAAGACTTGTTCAGATTACTTGTAGAAGAAAAATTTCAAGATATCGAAGATACCGTGATACAATTATCTAAACTGGAACATGAAGCAGATCTTTGTAAAAATGATATTCGAAATAATTTACCTAAAAGTCTTTATTTGCCGGTTGATCGCTCTCAGTTTTTAGAAATTTTATCTATTCAAGATTCTTTAGCAGATAAAGCAGAAGAAATCGGCAATTTAATGTTGCTAAAACCAGTAAAATCATTTCCAAAAGAATTACAATCTTCTTTTACCGAATTTGTAAATAAAAACATGGAAGCCTTTTGGGAAGCTAGAAATATCATTAAAGAGTTAACTGAACTAATTGAGTCCTCTTTTGGTGGACAAGAAGCAGAAAAAGTCAAAGAAATGGTAGATAAAACAGCATATATCGAATATGAATCCGACTGTTTAAAACGCCAAGTTCTAAAAACTTTTTTTGCCATAGCAGATAAACTACCTTATCCATCCTTTTATTTGTGGATGAGATTAATAGAAGAAATAGGTGCTGTTTCTCATATTGCAGAAAAATTGGCACATCGAATTCGTCAAATGATAGAAACATGATTGGAATAGATACATTTCTTATCATTCTTGTGCTCATTGTTGGCTTTTATATGTCGTGGAACATTGGAGCTAATGATGTTGCCAATGCAATGGGCACGTCCGTTGGGTCCAAAGCTCTAACATTAAAAAAAGCTGTTATCATTGCTGCTATTTTAGAGTTTTCCGGAGCAATGCTAATTGGGTCTAATGTTACTGAAACTATGCAAAGCGGGTTGATTAAAGTAGAATACTTCATGACAGACCCCGGACAACTTGTCATTGGTATGATCGCAGCACTGCTTGCCACTGCTGTTTGGTTGCAAATTGCCTCTTATTGTGGATGGCCAGTCTCTACGACTCATGCTATTGTTGGATCGATTGTTGGCTTTGGCGTAATCATTGGCGGAGTGGATGCCATTCATTGGAAAGAAATAGCAATTGTAGCCGTAAGTTGGGTATTATCTCCTCTCTTAAGCGGTCTTATTTCTTATTTAATGTTCACCGTGGTTCAAAGACAAGTTCTTTTCTCGCTCAATCCCATATTATCTGCCAAACGTTTAGCTCCTATTTTTTTATGTATTGTTATGACTGTTTTTTGTATAGGAACAGGTCTTAATGGAATGGATAACTTAGAGATCATGATCCCTTCGATTTGGGTGATTATTTTTGCAGCAGCTATTGGTATTATCGCCGCTCTGATTGCAAAAAATCTGTTGAATAGAACACAACTGCCTAACATGGTTCCTTCTACTGGTAGTTTAAGGGGTGAATCACAGATTATCAGTTTAAACAAAGCGATTAGACATTTACAAAAAGTAAAAATCACCTCTTCCGGAGATGTACGGCAAATGGTAGGAGATTCTATTTTATCTCTTACAACTGCTGTAAATAAAATTAAGGACAAAATTAATGCAAAACCATTGCAAGCATCTGATTATCGCGCAGTAGAAGGTATTTTTTCCTATTTACAAATTATCAGTGCCTGCTTTGTCGCATTTGCTCATGGCGCTAATGATGTTGCCAATGCAATTGGCCCTGTTGCCAGCGTTGTAGAAATTATTTCCAATCCTTATCAGATGTCTTCTTCTGCTGTCGTTTCTAATTGGATTTTAGCCCTCGGTGGGGTTGGTATTGTCGTCGGTCTTGCAACATGGGGATGGAGAGTGATTGAAACTATCGGAACGAAAATCACAGAACTGACCCCCTCTCGTGGTTTTTGTGCTGAATTTGGCGCGGCTACTACTATATTAGTTGCCTCTAAAATGGGGCTTCCTATTTCTACAACACACTGTATAGTTGGAGCTGTTCTTGGCATCGGACTTGCCAAAGGTATATCCGCTATTAACCTAAGAATGGTCAGGGACATCGTATTATCATGGATTATTACCATACCCTCTAGCGCCATAACGTCTATTGCTTTTTATTACATTATTAAGACTTTAATAGGTCCTTTCTCTTTAAGTTAGTTTGATATTATCAGTTTTTTCATACACCTTTCTAATCAATAAATAATTAAAATAACAAAGACACAAGTTGTTAATTTTAAAATAGATACACTATTTATATGAAGAGAGCCAACGCATTAAACAGCTAATAATCAACTATATGCGAATATAATTTGCTGTGTTTTTATCTTATTCACATCTAATTATTTATATTATTATATAAAATTAATATTAATTTTTTTAATAAAATGAATTATAATTAATATTATAATCAATTGGCAATAATATGACAAAAATACATCCTGACCAACCTCCTATGAGAGATCCCATTTCCTCAAGAGACTGGGTCTATGATAACAAGAAAGGGAAACTTCAAATCACTCTTAAAGGTAAAACTAAAGAATTTACAGTCACTCATGAACGTCCATTAACAAGTCCCCGTCTCTCTTTTTTATCCTTTTTTCATAATAAGCAAAAAGATTATGTGGAAATTTCTCTAGAAGGAAAAGTCCACTATTTACAGTTTACAAGAGATAAAAAAGAACCTCCGGAAAAAATGGCAAGCAGAATACAAGTTCTTCATGTTATAGGGCTTCTGCCAAAAAAACCTTAAGTAGCATTAGCGCCAAACCAAATTTCCTTTATATTCACCCACCCGGGGACATGTTTAGCCCAGTTAGGCAATGTACTAAAGTGACAAAAAAATAAAATTAAATTTTTATTGATACAAATATAAATAAAAAACCTTGCACTCTCTTTGTACCTTGGCTTATATAAGCATAAAAGTAGCTAAGGTATGCCCATGTCTGATTCAATCGCACCTCATGTCGAGATTACTATTGATAAAATCAAGCACTATCTCATTACTTTTTTAGGTAAAACTCTAGATGAAGCCGATGATGATGAATTTTATACGGCACTAAGTTGGGCTCTTCGTGAAGAGATTATGATCAATTGGGCTGCAACAAACCATACAGTCAAAAAGACAAAATGCCGAAAATTATATTATCTCTCAATGGAGTATATGCCTGGCAGATTACTAGGTAACAACCTTACTAATATTTGCCATGTCGATCTAGTAAAACGGGTAATCAAAGTAATCGGCAAGGATTATGGCTCTATTTTAAAGCTAGAACCTGAAATGGGGATTGGAAATGGGGGTCTTGGAAGGTTAGCCTCCTGTTTTTTAGACTCTCTTGCAACAAAAAAATATCCGGCCATGGGATATGGAATGCGATATCAGTATGGTATTTTTGAACAAGAGCTATGGTGTGGCGTACAAGTCGAAAGACCTGATTGTTGGCTTTTATTTAATAATCCATGGTCCTTTAGAAGAGATGCCAATGCTGTAACCGTTCATTTTGGAGGAGAGGTCATCCTCGGAAAAAACAGAGAAGAAGAAGATATTTTTCACTTAAAAAATTATGATGAAGTAAGGGCTCTTCCTTATGATTTCCCTGTTGTTGGGTATAGTAAAACGCATGACTTCCCTGTTTTAACACTCAGGCTATGGTCCACAAAAGAATCTCCTCGAAATTTTCAATTACAAAAATATAACGCCGGTCAATTAGATGAGGCTGCTGAAAACACTTCCCTCACTGATGTCCTTTATCCTAATGACAATAATGAAATGGGCAAGCGCGTACGATTGAAGCAAGAATTTTTACTAGCTTCAGCTTCTATACAAGATATTATCAAACAACATATTAGCATATTTGGATCCATTGATGAATTTGCAGATAAGGTCCGAATACAAATTAATGATACACATCCTACTTTGATTATTCCTGAGCTCATTCGTATTTTAATGAAAACATATGATCTATCTTTTGATGAATCTTTAGATATTACAAGAACTGTCTGCAGTTATACCAATCATACGATATTAAAAGAGGCTCTTGAAGAGTGGAATCAAACGAGAATGGAAAACCTATTGCCAAGGCAATATAAAATATTACAGAGAATCGATCAAAAACTAAGAAAAGAAGTGCAAGCCAAGTATCCAAATGATAAAGACAAAGAAACTCGAATGTCTATTATTGATCATGGCCAGGTAAAAATGGGTAATTTAGCTGTTTATGCTACCCATAAGGTCAATGGTGTTGCAAAACTGCATTCAGAAATTGTAAAAAGCTCTTTATTTCGAGACTTTTCTCAATTTTTTCCTCAAAAATTTACCAACGTTACTAATGGTGTTACACAGCGTAGATGGCTTCTTTACTGCAACCCCAAGCTTGCAGAATTCCTAACTAAGAGAATCGGTGATGAGTGGATTACAAATTTTCAACAAATTAAAAATATAGAAAAATTTGCAACAGATGCTACTGCTCAAAAAGAATTTTTAGCCATTAAAACAGAAAACAAAAAAAATCTGATAAATTTTTTAAAATCAGAAAGGAAACGACATGCTTGCGCCGAAATGGATATTGCAAATCATTCTTTTTTAGATGAAACGGCTCTATTTGATGTACATATCAAACGTATTCATGAATATAAACGACAGCTCATGAATGCACTCCATATTTTGATGATATACTTAGATGCTAAAGAGAATCACACTCAGCGCCTTATTCCCCGTTTATGGATTTTTGGTGGGAAGGCAGCACCTGGTTATGAGATGGCAAAAAACATTATTCGTTTTATTTACTGTTTGGCAAGAACCATTGCGAAAGATGATGCGGTAAATAATCAAATGCGTGTTGTCTATGTAGAAAATTATAATGTCTCTAAAGCAGAGGTCATCATTCCTGCAGCTGATTTGTCAGAGCAGATCTCTTGCGCTGGTATGGAGGCTTCTGGTACAGGAAATATGAAATTATCCATTAATGGCGCATTAACCATTGCTACAGATGACGGGGCAAATGTTGAAATGAGAGAATCGATTACTAGTAATTGGTGGCCTTTTCTATTTGGAGCTAGCGCAAAAGAAAATGAAGAAGATCGCATCAATCATAGATATAACCCATCTGCCATGTGTGAGCAATATCCAAAAATGAAACGAGCGCTGCAAGTGCTGATTGATCATTCCTTAGTAGAAAATGAGGTAGAACATCAAGCATTAGAAAGCATTTATCGCTCTTTAATGGAAGGAGCCAATTGGAGATCTGCCGATTACTATTTTGTTTTGAAAGACTTAATGCCATATTATGAAATGCAACAGAAAGTAGAACAACTATATATCGATCACCAGAAATGGGCAGAATATGCTATTCATAATATAGCTGGCATGGGGCCTTTTTCTACAGATGTCTCCATTCAACATTATGCAGAAGATATTTGGGAGCTAGGGCCTTCTGAACTTGATATGCTGCAACTAAAACGGATCCGTAAAGAATTCTCGGAACATGATAAATGTAGAATTATTGGCACAGAAGAATAATCTATTACATATATCGCAGGCAGTAATTAATGAATTACAGTTTTATCTGTATTTAGCCAGAAAACCGGTAGAGCTATAGAGTAGACTGGCCTTAGCCAGCCCCTCATCAAACCGTACGTGCGGGTTTCCCGCATACGGCTTTCACATAAACGTCACATAGATTTCCTTACAAACGCCCGCCTTGACAAGGTAAATAATCCTAGCTTCTTAAGAACTTCATGCCAGTTCTGTCCTTCAGGTCTCTTGTATCTTCGTTGAGATCTTCTTTGTAGGAAGTTTATCAAGCGCTGTTCGGTATACCAATTGATCTTTTCAAATGCATCGCTTGGTGTTCCTTTATTGAAGTAGCTTCCCCATCCTTTAAGAAATCTGTTTACGCTACTTATTACATCCTTAATGGGTATACACCCACGTGTAGGACTAGTTAGCTCTCTTATTCTTGCTCTTGCACATTTAAGAACCTGTTTAAAATCTTTTGAATCATGTATAAGAATTACTTTCAAAAATCTTTTTGGAGGTAATGATGAGCCACTTTTATCCGAGCGATGTCTCTCGTGAACAATTTAGTGAAATCAAGCCAATGCTTGAGTCTGTACGCAAGAAAACTCGTCCTAGAATTGTTGATCTTTATGATATTTTTTGTGGGGTTTTGTATGTTTTAAAAAGCGGTTGTCAATGGCGTATGTTACCAAAAGAATACCCTAAATGGGAATTATGCTATTATTACTTCAGTCTTTGGAAACAAAAAGACCATCAAAGCTCTGAAAGTATCCTCGAAAAAGTTTTAAAAAAAAATGGTTGGAGAGGTTCGACAAAACAGTGGTCGGAAAGAGAAAACCGGTTTTATCATAGTTGATGAACAAAGCGTTAAAAATACAGATACAGCTGAAAGCAAAGGTTATGATGCAGGGAAAAAGATATCCGGAATAAAACGTCATATAGCAGTAGACACTCAGGGATTACCTCATGCAATTCATATAACCACTGCAAATGTGACGGATAGAAATGGAGCTATAGAAGCATGTTTATTGAACAAAAGCTCTTTATCCGATGTGAAAAACGTATTAGCGGATGGAGGATACTCCGGGGAAAATTTTTTAAATAGTGTTCAGGAAATATTAGGGTGTACAGTAGAAATAGCCAAGAGAAACGAGCTACATACTTTTAAAGTGATTCCTAAAAGATGGGTAGTAGAGCGCTCCTTCGCCTGGTTAGAGAAGTGTCGCAGGCTATGGAAAAACTGCGAAAGAAAGCTTAACACAAGTCTGAACATGGTGGTTCTAGCTTTTGCAGTCCTTCTTTTAAGGAGATTTTAAACAGGCTCTTAATGTATTTCCTAATGGTTTTTTCGGAGGCTTGACCAGTAGTGGATACAAAATAGCCATCAGTCCAACATGTGCACTCTTTCCAAAAGTGTCTTTTGAGCATCTGAGGAAATTGCTTCCATACTGAGATAGTAGATTCCTGTTTAAGCTTTCCAACTATTTGCAAAGCACTGATTCCAGGAGACGAATCGATCAAATAATATGCTATATTCCAACATTCCACTTTTTTGCCAGTTGCCGGTAAACGCCTTTTTCTTTTAATTGCCTCATACTTTGATTGAAAAAGTCTACTGTTTTAGATGATCCTTTTAAGCTAACTATTCGCAGTCCTTGAGGTAATATAGGATCTCCTACAATCTTTAACGAACCACTATATAAGTCTTGTACATAGGAAATAGCAGGGATAATATCTACAATAACTGCATCATACTTACCCATTTCCAGATCAGTAAGCGCTTGAGGAATAGCTTTGTACATTCGTACACTGATGGATATGTCTCTAGAAATTTTCAATGCAGCTTCCGATCCCTCTTCTACCGCAACAATTTTATCATTCAAATCTTTATAGCCTGTAATAGTTGACTGAGTAGGAACAATAATAACAGGTCCTGTTGGCAATATAACATCAGAAAAAAGATAGGTGTTTTCATTCAACACCCTTGGTTGCATGGATGAGACAACTGCTTCATAAGAATTTGTTTCCAATCCATTAAGAAGATCGTCCCAAGAACGGTTAACGCTAGAGATTGTACGTTTGTTTGTTTTTGCCATCTCTTGAAATAACTCATTGAAAAATGCAAACACGTTTATATCTTTTTTATCTAGATTCAAGGGATAAAACGTAGGATCTATTCCAATGCGAAAGTCTGGTTTTTGACTAGATGAACATCCAAACAAACAGCTCAGTAGTACAACAAAAACACCAAACAGTCGTTGTCTAGTTATCTTTCCTTTCATATTTACCCTATTATTTTTAATTCTCTATCAAATTGGTCAGTTGATCAATGATATGCAGAATGATCCCCTGCTCTGCTTTATTAAATTTTTTTCCGCTTCTAGTCAAATAATTAGTTATAGTTGCGATTTTTTTTATCATTCTCTCTTGCTGCTCTGATTTTCTTTTATCGTCTTCTTTTAACGGAAATTTCTCTTGTATCGTTTCGATAATCTCATCATGCGTTTGCCCAGCATAAGACTCAATGACAGAAATTTTATCTTTTACATCCCCTTTTCTGGATGCAAGCATATAACTTGTTTTTGCCGGCATTGATTTTAATTTCTGCTTTAATTGATCATCCGGCAACTCTTGATATAATTCATAAAAAGCAAGTGCATTATATGCTGTTTTTATGCTGCCAAAAGCAAATGTTATCCATTTAGTAAATAATTTTTCACGAGTAGGATACTTGTGAAAAATCATTTTTACTTTTTGCACTCGTTCCCCTACTAAAATAATGCCCTGTTTTTGAATAGAGCGAACCTCAGAAGTGAGCTGGGAGAGTTCTTTCAAATCTCCTTCTACAATCAACGGTATCATTTCTTTTAATCGAAGGGTATCTTCTACACTAAGCGCATCAATTTCAAATAATGATCGGAAACTATTCATGGGCACAAGAGGTGCAATCGTAGAGCTTTTTGGCGTATTTTTTAAAAATGCTTTTGCAATATCATTCATGCTTTTCATACAAATGATCCCTCTTGCACCATCAATCGATGAAGAAACTCTTGCGAAAGGGCGTAATAATCTTCAGAAGCTCTTGCTGTAGGATGTATATCCATAATCGGCTTTCCCTCCAAAATAGAGCGAGAAACACGAATATCTCTCCGTATTTTTGTTTGAAATACTTTGTCTGGAAAGGAGTGTTCGATTGCTTGTAAATATGCCTGGTTAGTAGATCCCCTCTCATCCCAAAACGTTAAAATAACCCCAAGCAAGGTGAGTAGATGATTTTCTTTGATATGATCATGGTATTCTTTAAGACGGTTGAGCGCTAAGATGCTATAAGGCTCCGGTATTGCACAAATAACTGAATAATTTGCAGCAAATAATGCACTTTGTGTAAGCCATCCAAGACTTGGGGGCGTATCAATTAAGATATAGTCATAATCAAGACCTTTTAATGCTTTTCTCAATCTTTCATGACCATATAGATCTGTTACAATTTCTGTAGTTGACTCTATCCCATCTAAATAAACATTAGCAGGTGCGATATCTAATAACTCAATAGAGGTTTTACGAATGACATCCTGTATTTTTCTTTTTCCCTGCAGTACAAGACCAATGGTTTCTTCCTGATCGACGCCAAGCCCTAGCCCTGCACTTAAATTGGCCTGAGCATCAAAATCAATCAATAATATTTTCTTGTGAAAAAACTTGGCCAAGCAGGCGCCAAGATGCAAAGTGGAAGAAGTTTTCGCTGTTCCACCTTTAAAACTACAAAATGTTACAACATCCATACTTAACCATGCAACGTTACAATTTTAGTGTGCTCCTGATATTATTAAAGATCCTCATTTTTTTCATTGTACAATTATTGTATACTTGCAAAGTAGTTTAAAAATGACGATCTTGTTGATGAAAAATAAACTGGTTGTTTTTCTTCTTTTTATTTTAAAACCACTCTTGCCAAAACCGCAAAGATCATGTCGCTGCCTTGTAATTTCTACTACGGGACTTGGTGATAGCATATGGGCAAGCGGTGTTTTACAAGCAATAAAAGAAAAAAATTCTCATCTACAAATCGATTTATTGACATCTCCTATCGGATATCAAATTTTTCAACACACCAAGCTGCTACATCGTGTTTATACACTAAAAAATCGGCGATTTTTTAGCTTTATTCCCCTCTTTTTTGCTCTTATCAAGAATCATTATGAATCTATACTTGTTTTTCATGCTTCTCAACGCGCAACATTCATACTAGCAAAATTACTGCGACCCATGCATTTAATTGGGACAAAAGGATTAAACAAAGGGCTTGATTACTTATTTACCGATCTAGCGCATTTTTATCATGTTCATGAAATAGAAAGACGCTATTTAATAGCAGAAAAATTAGTAGGGCCTCTCATAAGAAAGCCACTTGTTCTCTCTTCTCATCCTTTATTAAAAAAAACGATAGAAGAAAAACTAAAACAGTTCTTTGCTATCGAGAGATTGAATTACATTATTATTCAGCCAAGTGCAAAAGATAGATTCAAATACTGGCCACTCGAGTTCTTCCAACAACTTATTTGCAAGTTAAGGGAGACCTATTCTCTTCCGATTCTAATTAATGGGAGCCCTGATGAACTATCTTATACAAAACAGCTGGAAACAACTGGTGTTTATTCTATTGCAGGATTATTTTCCTTAAGGGAAATCATGCAGCTCATAAAAAAAGCAAAGCTAATGATTACCAATGATACCGGACCTATGCATATAGCATTTGCCTATGAAACTCCTACGGTGGCTCTCTTTTGTCCGACCAATCCTTTGATATGTGGCCCCTATCTTTCTAAGAATTACAAAATCATTTATAAACAACCTACATGCTTGCCATGTATAACAAAAAAATGCAAAGACCCCTTTTGTATGAGACAAATTCAACCAGATGAGATCTTGCAGGCTGCTAAAGGATTGCTGTGAAAGTTTGTACTATTATTGTTAATTGGAATAACAAAAAAGATACTATCGAATGCTTGCACTCGCTTGCAAAGGTTACCTATCCCAATCACACAGCCATTGTAGTAGATAACGGATCGACAGACGATTCCTTTGCAACACTCTCTTCCCTATTTCCACAATATATCCATCTTGCCACTAATCAAAATCTGGGATTTGCCGGAGGGAATAATGTTGGTATAAAACACGCCATTACTCTCCATGCCGATGCTATCATTTTACTCAACAATGATACGGTCGTTCACCCCGAGTTTATTGAAGGCTTTATCACCCATCATTATGCAAATACAAATGCAATTTTAGGAGGTAAAATCTATCAATACCAACATAAGGAGCTACTAGACCATTTAGGAGGAAATTGGGATATAACTAGTCTAAATTATAGTTTATTTGCAAAAAATGCTAATGGGAATTTAGCCGTTTTTGACCATCCCACCATATTAGATTATGTTGTAGGATGCTGCATGTTTATCCCTACCTTTGTTGTTCAAACTATAGGACTATTAGATGAACAATTTTTTCTCTTATGGGAAGAGGCAGATTTCTGCATGCGTGCAAAAAAAGCCGGGGTTCAAAGTATTTATTGTCCGGGTGCCGTTATTTGGCATAAAGGATCCCAATCTTTTACCGGTGGATCCGCTCATATGATGTATTACTGGTGGCGCAATCGCATTTTATGGATGAAAAAAAACCTTTCAAAACAAGAATTTATCTATTTTCTTATCATAAAAATCTTTCCTGCATGGCTTAAATTGCATAAAAGGATATTTTTTTTACGCATAAGAAATCTAATATCTAACACAGAAAAAACCAAAAAAGAAATCAAACAATATACTGCCTGTATTCAAGGAGGATTGGATGCTTTTCGTGGTAGATATGGCATCGGTCCAAATTGGATCACAAAAAAATAAATCAACTATTGATTAAAAAAAAGTTTTTTGAAACAAATAGACTTCTTATATAAAGAGAATAAGATCATCGGATGATAGGTTGTTTGTAAGTATGGAAAAACTAAAAAAAATCGTAGCTTTTGCAAGTTTTATTTTGATTGTGGCATTTTTTACAGGATGTGATAAAAACCAGCAAGTTGTCTCTCAAGTGGATGAAAGAGATGCAAATATTATTATTGTGTTTTTATCCTCTAAGGGAATTCCTGCTACCAAGCAAATGGTGGCAAGTGGTGGAATGGCAGGAGAAAACACTGCTCCTAAGTTTAATATCTCTGTGACCGACTCCCAGGCAATTGATGCTATGGCGCTCCTTAATCAAAACGGCCTTCCTCGTAAACAAGGGACTAATTTACTTGATTTATTTGCCAAACAGGGCCTTATGTCTTCCGATAAAGAAGAAACCATTCGATATCAAGCTGGGCTAGAACAACAAATTACGAATACTATCTTATTGATTGATGGAGTAATTGATGCAAAAGTACAACTCTCTTTCCCTCCTGAAGCAACGGGGCTGGTCGCTACTGCACCTACGAGAACAACAGCCGCTGTATATGTAAAACATCAAGGCATCATTGATGATCCAAATATTCATCTGGAAAATAAAATCAAACGATTGGTGTCCGGTAGCGTAAACGGTCTTGATATCAATGATGTAACAGTAGTATCTGATCGTTCTAGATTTACAGACATTACTGTAAGTGATGATGGAGAAATAACAGGTCCAGGCAAAGAATATATTAGTATCTGGTCGATTGTAATGAGCAAACAATCAGCACTACGCTTCCGTTTTATTTTCTTTATTATCTCACTATTTACTATCTTTTTTGCAATTAGTTTTGGATGGCTGATTTGGAAATTTTATCCATTACTCAAACGAAAAGGATTAAAAGAACTACTGAGTCCAATGCCTATCGTAGATGAGAAGAAACCTGGGCAAAAAAACGAAGAAAACACACCTCCCGGTAGATAATGGGTAATGAATATAAAGCAGCAATTATCAGAAGCCTGATTACCTATCATGTTTCTGAATATCAAGAAGAATTGCTCCACTATTTTTCTGATAGTTTGCAAAAACAAGTTATTGCAGCAGAACCTTTATCACAAAGTCCAATTAGCTCCCACTTGTCATTATCTGATTTTTTATCAAATATAGACATCAGCTGGTTAAAACCTTTCTTTGAAAATAAAACAAAAACAGATCAAGGTATTTATCTTAGTGCACTACCTGAAAATCTCAGTAGCGCACTTGCAATAGAGTTTCAAGTCTCTCCATCCCATTCTATGAAAAAGCAGCTAGCTTCGTTTTTTCTATTAAATGTTTATGACTTTCTTATGGATAACAATACTCCCTTTCCCATTGATGCTCTTCCTGCCTCTCCTTTAAATGCTCTTGTTCATTTTAATATATTGCAAATGAAACAATATGTACGAGTATTAAGCTTGTTTGATGTAGCTGCAGAATTAAAACACATCATTCACTCCTCGTTATTAAAAGAAATTGAAAAAGAATTTTCTGATGCAGAGAAAAATTTGATACGCCAATTTTCTAAAAGAACAGACTTACTTAAATTCCCACCACTTAAACTACAAAACTGGACAGGTAATATAGAGGAATTTACTAACGTATTATTCCAACGAGGCTTAAATCGTCTAGCAAAAGGATTATACGGATCTTCTTCTAGTCTTATTTGGTATATTAAACACAAACTCCCTCAAAACCATGCAAAAACAATTGATGTTTTTTTAACAGAAATAAAAGATAAAAAAATTCACGATATCTTATTAAAACAACTAAATGAGTGCATTGATATCATACAAAGTCTACCTACAGGAGACATCCACGAATGAAATTGTTTTCCTTAATTAAATCCGGGACTATTCATTTTAGCAAGAAAACCAAAATTATCCCGCAAAAAGAATATAGCACTCTTCTAAAAGCTCAAGATATTGTAAAACAGGCTGAGGAAGATGCACTGCAATTGTTAAACGAAACAAAAGAAGAGTGTGATCTACTTAGGAAAAAAGCAAAAGAAACAGGGCTGCAAAATGGTCTTGACCAATTTAACCAACAATTGCTTTTTATGAGTCAACAGATCAAACAGTTACGTCTTGAACTGCAACAGCAAGTTCTCCCTTTAGCATTAAAAACAGCGAAAAAAATCGTTGGAGAAGAATTGTCCATTAATCCTGAAACAATTGTAAATATTGTACAACAAGTCATTCGTCCTATTACGCAATGTCACAATGTCAAGATTTTCGTACATAAAGGCGATATGGGACTACTCGAAAATAAAAAAAATGATCTCAAAAACCTTTTTGAACGTTTGGAAACTTTTTCTATTGAAGAACGCTCCGATATTGATGCGGGTAGTTGCATTATAGAAACAGAAGTTGGTATCATCAATGCCACATTAGATAATCAATGGCGTGCACTCGAAGCGGCTTTTGAAAGCTTTGCAAAGAAAAAGTAGAGAGTAAATATGTTAATAAATCGTCGCTTAAGCTTCCTTTCCTGTTTAATTTTTTTAGTGCTCGCTTGTTCTAACTTATTTGCGGAGTCTGCTACAGGAGGCATCCCAAGCCCTGATAACCTCAATCAGCCAAGCATCATTACAAAAATGACTGTACTCGCAGGGCTCGCTGTTCTTCCCTTTGCTATTATGCTACTTACCTCCTTTTTAAAGTTTGTCGTTGTATTATCTTTACTTAGAAACGCAATCGGGGTACAACAAACACCTCCAAACCAAGCGCTTAACGGTATTGCACTTATTATGACTATCTATGTCATGTTCCCCACAGGACTTATGATGTATCAAGAAGGAAAAACTGCAATTGATAGTCAACCTCCTCAGGCTCTATTTTCCGATGATGCTGCTTTTTATATGCTGAATGTCATTAATGCAACAAAAGAACCTTTGAGAGAGTTCCTGATAAAAAACACCTCCGCTAAACATGTTAAATATTTTTATCAGTTAGCATATAATAAATTTCCCGACCCATTCAAAACTAATTTACAACCAACTGATTACCTCGTTGTTGTCCCTGCTTTTATCCTTTCACAAATTAAAAGTGCTTTTGAAGTCGGTGTATTAATTTATCTACCTTTTTTTATCATTGACCTTGTAACTTCTAATATTTTGCTAGCAATGGGGATGATGATGCTTTCTCCACTTACTATAGCTCTTCCATTAAAGTTGCTATTACTTGTCATGGTAGATGGATGGACTCTTATCGTTCAGGGATTGACTTTATCATTTAGGTAATAATTATGTTCGATGCAGAAATTTATCAGTTATCCTATCAAGCTCTTTTCCTTATTTTGATTTTATCAGGCCCTCCCATCATTATTAGTATGATATTTGGGTTAGTAGTTGCCATCTTTCAGGCTGCTACACAAATTCAAGAGCAAACACTCTCCTTCACCGTAAAATTAGTTGCTGTTATTTTTACAATTTTACTTATGGGCGGATTTCTATCTGCAGAAATTATGTCTTATACACTGAATATTTTTGAAAACTTTTATAAGTGGCGCTAGATCATGGCTCCCGATTTTATCCAATTATTACTTGAAATGAAGGGAATGACCCCAAATTCCTTGCTCGCTTTTTACCTTCTTATCTTTTTTCGTTTAGCGCCTATTGCAGCCTTTACTCCTTTTTTTGGAGCAAAAATTATTCCAACTATTTCACGTGCAGGACTTGCATTTTTTTTGAGTATTGTATTCCTCCCTACAGCTATTGCTTCTTCTACCACCATGCTCGATCTTAATTTTGCTTTTTGCGCATACTCACTAAAAGAGCTATTAATTGGAACAGCTTTAGCGTTTTTCAGCCATATTCCTTTTTTTGTTGTTGAATCAGCAGGATCGATTATTGACTACCAACGAGGAGCATCTCAAATGATGTCCCAAGATCCTACCTTAAAAGTGCAAGCCTCTTCGATTGGTATTATGTACAACTACTTGCTAATTGTTATTTTCTTTGCCATGGATGGCCCTCTTTACTTTTTGGATGCTATTTCTTTATCGTTTGATGTTCTACCCGTTGATGGTATTGTCCCCTCTATCTTCTTTCGCTATCAAAACCCATTTTGGCAAGCATCTCTTGAAACAATGCACTATCTATTTAAAATGTCTATTCAAATGGCAGCTCCGGCCATCGTTGCCGTATTAATGGCCGAAACATTTTTAGGTATTGCCAACCGTTTGGCACCTCAAGTGCAAATTGCATTCTTGGGAATGCCTCTAAAATCCCTTCTGGCTATCATTGTCATCTGGATCGGATGGACTGTTATTTTAAAAGCATTTGGAGAACAAGCTCTATCTTACGTTGAACAACTCACTATTATAATTAAACAATTCCCCATGTATGGTAAAAGTTAAATTGACAGTATAAGGGCGTCTTTCCTATTGTAACTTAAATAAAACCCCCTTTTTATTATGAAGAAAATTAGTTGTGCATTTTTCTGTTGTGTCTCTTGTATAGTATTCGGAAATGAAATCCTACCAGCCAAAGAACTTCCCTTAGAAGATGCTTATGGTATAGGTGTTGATACGGCTTTTATTTACTGGATTGCAAAAGAAGAGGGATTAAGCTACGCCACAAGTGGTTTTGCACTACCACCTGGAACATCTTCAATACCTCCAGGGACAACAAATACTCCCTCCTTTAAATTTGGCACTGGATTTAAAGCAGGTCTTGATTTTTTCTTTGCACATGATAATTGGATCGTTTCTACAACTTACACCTGGCTTAAAAATGGTTATAATCAAAAAACAAATCATGTAACAGACTCTTTATATTATGCAAATTTCGTATTCGACCTTAATGACATACCGCACATAGTTGATGTCGCATCAGCAAAATGGAAAATTCAACATAACAATTTAACACTGGACCTCGGTAGAGAAACCATGCTGAGCCGCTATTTCAGTAACTATTCATTTATTGGACTAAATGGCGCATGGAATACCCAACACTATATTGTTAAGTATATTGATTTTCTTGGTAACTTTACTTCTGAAACGCTTATTTCAATGGCTCAACACTTTTCCGGAATCGGGCTTAGAGCTGGTTCTAACTTGAATTTTTTCATGTCACCACATTGGATATTATTCGCCTCCTTTTCATTTTCAGAATTATGGAGTGACTTTGATGTCACTCAAAAATATCGCACTCCTACACAGCCAAATGATCCGTGGATTGCATCTTTAAAAAATGCCATTTCTGCACTCAAACCTGTGTTTACGTGGGATATGGGGTTAAAATGGGAAGCTCCTGCAAAAGATGACCTTTATGCATTTTTAATGCAAATAGGTTGGGAACAACAAATATGGTTTAGTCAAAACCAATTCAGAAACGTGTGGAATAGCGTTTCCGGTGATCTTACTTTTCAAGGATTAACCGTTAAATTCGAACTGTTATTTTAATTTTTCCAATATTCGAGTAGTGAAAAAATATCGCTTCAGATGCGATCTTAGGGCCTATTTTTATTTTCCAAAAAATAAAAATAAAAAATATTCACAAAATAATTTGAAGTATTCACCAATCATTGATATAACAGATTCTAATAGCAAACTATTGGGTCAGTAAATTCTTTTCATGCTTGTAGGAAAGAATTGCTTTGAGAAATAACTCTCAAGCCTATTTTGTTAACTCAATGAGTTTCAATAGATAAAAGTATCAGCACAAAAAATGTTGTTACTTTTTGTTGACTCAATTTTGAAAATTTATTACAAGAGTACTTCATAACGCACCGTAAATGGAGAGAAAAAATGGAAGTAAACTTTCGAAAAATTGTATCACTTGCAGGAGTTATCTGCGGATGCATGACAACATTATTTGCCGCTCAGGATCTGCACGCTAATGGCAACAATATGAGTGGCACTGGTACTGATTCTGACATGGATCAACCAAAACAAATTACACCGGCTGCTAGCCCAAGAGTTGAAAATGGCGCTGACGTATTCCTAACAGCAGATTTTATCTACTGGTCTATTAGGGAAGAAGGCCTCGCATTTGCAACTTCTGGCTTTGCCCCAGGTGGAGTTGGAACTACAATACTAAGCAAAGGCCAAACATATTACCCAGGATTCCGTTGGAGACCAGGCTTTAAAGTAGGTTTGGGACTTGATTTAGGCCATGATGGTTGGGATATCTATCTTCAATACACATGGATGAATGCTCCAAAGCATGCTAGAAAAGCTACAAGCTCTACAATCAGTAACAATGAGCTAATATCTACATGGGTATTTGATCCATCTAATGAAATGCAATCTGTGAACTACGCCTCTGGCGCATGGTCATTGAATTTCAATACAGCTGATCTTGATCTTGGTAGACAATATTTTATCAGCCACTACTTAGTATTGAGACCATTTGTTGGATTAAAAGCTTCTTGGCAAAAACAAAGAAACAATGTTTCTTACCAAGAAACTATAACTTCAACTTCTTATACTTTGACAACTCTCAAAATGAAAGAGAAATTCTTCGGTATAGGACTTCGCTCTGGTTTGAATGCTAATTTCCACTTTGACAAAAACTGGAGCTTGTATGGAGATTGCACATTGTCAGCTTTAGCTTCACATTTCAATGTGTCTCATAACTATACAACTGCCACAGTAACCAACACTAACACAACTCCTACTGTAAGCGAAACATTATTGTTAGCTAACTACAAAACAGTGCTTAACACAATTAAGCCTGTATTGGAAACAGGAATGGGTCTTGCTTGGGACTACTGGTTCAATGATGATTCTTATCATGTAGGTCTATCACTTGGTTGGGAACAACAACTATGGTGGGGAATGAACAAGTTTAATAACTTGATCAACGGAGACTCTAATGGTGACTTATCAATGCAAGGTGTCACATTTAAATTCAGATTCGACTTCTAATCTTAGAAACGAATGTGAGTATAAAAACCCGAAGTCAAAAGCTTCGGGTTTTTTTATTTCCATAACAATCCGTTAAATGTAATCATCATTTAAACTTCAGAAAAAACTTTCCAAATTATTGCCATAGTAATATTATTTCGAATTCAAAATTGAATAGCAGTCAATATGTATGCGAGTCTTTTCTTATAAAATATCGTTCCTTTGTATTTTTTTATTTATTTCTG
>JACRBE010000041.1 GCA_016213235.1 Chlamydiales bacterium
AAATGCCTAGATGGTTGCAGGCATTTTTGCTTCTTTCTTTTTCTTAAAATATAGTTAGACTTTTCTTTTTTTTGTGGTATATAGACATAAAAGGGAAAGCAGAATGTTTATAAGCAGAATCGGCCATGGGCGAGAAGACGATAGGGCCCAGTTTCTTGAAAGCATTGGACAGCGATTTGATCCAAAGATAGCTGAATGCTTAGGTAAGCTATTTTCAAAAGACCAATTTACAATTCAGATTGATCCAGAAAATACAAGCCATTTTTTTATTGATACGAAAAGTGAGGAGATTGTAGAGCAGCATATAAAATATAAGATATTGCTTATTTCGATAAAAGCAGGACTTGTCTTTCCAACAAGATTAGAAGGTTTTGTGGAAGATGGTATGAATCCAGACGGTTCTTCCTATCATAGGTTGTTATTTCCTAATAAAGGGAGACGAGTCCATTATGATGCATTAACCTTTCATGATGATATAGAATGGATAAAGTATAGTCCTGCGACGAACCAACTGGAACTGAGTGGGGTCAAGTGGACAACTAATACAACTATTCAAGACTTTGTGACTAAGCTAACAATTACTCGCGATAGCAACAAAGGATCTGCCAGCTAATGCATATTTGGATAAATCACGGCATGTCTAAGGAGCAGGGGAAGAGCCTGTGGTAGAGTGTCAAAGAGTTGGAATACGATCTTTTTGAAAAATTCATGCAATTTTAGCTTTGGACGTTCTAGAAATGGATGGCTGTTTAGCTGTAAAAAGAGATCTGATTCAGGAGCGATTATTTTAATAGATTCGAACTCTTCTTGAAAGCTCGTAAGACTTGCTATTAGTGCTGTTGTTTCTTCTGGAATATTAACATCTGTTGCAAGGATGCTTCTTAGCTCGTTTAATTGCATAAAAACAGAGCCTGGGTTGTCATGGTCAAAGATAACTTGTAGTGTCGTTGTACTTTTATCTATATTGCGTTTAAAAGAGTCTTCCAGTTCCTGTATTTTGGTGTCAAATATTTTTAAGCAATTATCTAATGCAGTGATGGAGCTGCATTTAACAATATCGGGTAAAACACCTACTGACTTGTGTAGTGTTCTCTCAAAATAAAAAGGAGTTAATTCATCAGGAGGAAGAAAAGCTGTTAAGATATGATGAAAATCGCCCATTAGAGAAGCATCGTCTACGCTGGAAATAGAGCAAATACCCCCACCATCGCCCATAGTAGTAATTTTTGATTGCATCTTATCTCTTAAAAACTGGAGAAATGTTTGAGTAGAGCGTTTGTATGATGAAGAGACATTAGTTATTGCATGTTGCATCACAGGTCGCAGGCGGTGATAAGGGGTAGATAGAACCTCTTTTAACGAACATATTTTCGTGTAGTTTGTTAAATGTTCCATCGATTCATTAATAATGGCAAGCTGATCTTGAAGCTTATTGGAAAAAACTTTCAATTCATTTGGCAAATAATCTAATGACAAAATTTCTTTATTCAAGTCATAGATTTTTTGATAAGAGGCACTAAGAGAGGCCAAATCATCATCTGGATCTTCTTCTCTTTCTATGACAGTCTCGACTTGTTGAAATAATAATTGGAAAGAGGCTAATTCCCCCTCCAAATCATCTAAATAGCTAGTCCATCTATCTTGTAAATCAGTAATTAAAACTGCATTTTGTAATTTTACAATAGTTGTAGTAATGTCGGTTACTTTAAGTACAATGGTATCTCTCGCTACTTGAAGATGATCAGGTAGATCTGTTTCAAAAGCTGAGGTGAGTTGTTGTGATAGTGTTTGTATACGATCTAGTACAATCAAACAACCATCCCTCATGGTATTCATCGTTTCCTGGAGATTATCGCCAGACTCTAGAGATTGCCTCCACTTAGCCAAATATCCTTCAGCGATGCTATCTTCGGAGGTATCGTCCGTTTCATCTAAGGAAAGACTTGCAGTATCACCACTTGCACTAATCAACACAGTTTCCACATCATCGAAATATTTTTTTACAAAAGAGGCTTTTTCTTTTCCAAAAGATAAAAAGAATTTTCTTACACCAAGTTTTACTGCAATTAATAAAAGATTGTCGAGCATCGTTTCCATATCTTGGTCTAATTTTTCATGAGCATCCTTTTCAACATCTGTAATTGGTTCACCTTGGTGTTCAAGTCCGGCGGATAATTTAATAATGCCATCGTGTAGTAAATTCTCATTGTTTTCTCGATTAAGGAATGCTTCATACACATTCAAAATCAAAAACATAACTGTTTCTGCTACTTCTGGCATTACCAGATCTTTGACTTGATCGGAAAATTGTTTTAATAAACCAGTATCCTCAAAGATTTTCTTCAGTTCATGAGGGGTAGATTTGGATCTAGCTTCGAGTACTTCTAAAGCAACCATCACAAATGTTCGAATAGCTTTTTTTGTTTCTTTATATTTAGCAACATTTACATCCGTATCATTACTAGAACTATCATCGAGTAGTTTTTTATAGATAATATCTAATACATCTAGAATAATTTGTTTTGATGCAGAGGTAAGAGAAGAAAATTTATTAGGACCAAAGAAAACAGATTGCACAGAATAGGTGACTTTTTGAGGTATTTCAAAATATTGTAAAGTCCATTTAATGGTAATATTTTTTGTGATATTAACGATCGCTTGAAGAGGCCATACAACAAGTGTTTTGAGTGTTACAAGGATGATACGGGGAATCATGATCAACGTCATTTTAAAGAAATAAGAGAGTTTATTGACAGATCGAGAGCCCCAAGAAACTAATACGGAAGAATAGCGATCCATTTCATCTGTCCATGCTACATTAGGAGCAAATCGATCTACCATGGCACTGGTAAAGGATTGAAACATGTCTGGTTCAGTGAGTCCACGATTATACGTTGGGTCTTGCAGCGCCTGTAGAAAATATTCGGCAAAATCCATATCTCCTTGGCTATAGGCGTAGTCTTTAATAATATTAAAGAGGCTTTGAAAAGCGCAGGAAAACTGTGTAAAAACAGTTGGATCAACATCATAGGTAGGGTGAGCCCTCATACTATTAAATGAACTGCGTAGGGAAGAGAGCGTTTTTTCTAAGAACTCTTTTGTATAGTCCATCACTGCATTAGAAAAAAGGGAGATACTCCACTTCATTAATGTTTTTTGAATAAAACCAATATCGTCTCTAGCATCAATGGCTTGGTGCATTAAAGAAATAAATAGAGGTAAACGATCATCTGGCGTTACATCTTCCAGCTGTTTAAGAATATAAGGTAAAGAGGCTTGTTTTTTTTCTTCATAACCTTTTTCCATACAAAGTCGATCATAAGCTTTTTGCCAAGCTCTTGTTCCCTCTTTATGTTCTATTTGAGCTCTTATCTCAAAATCTAACTCTGCTAGCGACTCTGTTTCACCAAGAATACTTTTACATAAATAATGGATAATATAAAAAGAGGTTGTTGTAGCGCACGATGCTAAAGCATCATCGGTTCTTGTTTTTAATACATTAATTGGTTGTGTTGGTTCTGGACTAGGCCCAATCACTGTATTTTTTGCAGCCGTAAGTCTTGTAGCAAATGTTTCTATTGGTGCAGTAGTTGGAGAGGAATCTTCTGTATCTTCGAATTGACTAAGAGCGTCTATCGCATCGATGCCTCCAGATGCTACGGTATCTACTAATCTAAAAACATCACTATCAGTTGCAGTAGGACTGTGTGTAGGCCATGTTTGTAATCGTTGCATATGTAACATAACCCATCGAAAAACTCGTGGCAGTTGATCAGGGGGTGCATATTTAGAAAACAGTGTAAAAAAATCCACCAAGCCTTTGTTGGAGACTGGAGCAACATCACTTTGCTCTTGATCGACATCTAAAGAAAGACAAGAGATAGTTGCATCTGCTGCAATAGAAGGGAGGATAGCTTCAGCAGCAGCTCGAAGTGTAGGTTTACTTTCGTTAAACACTTGTGTTGCTACCACTAACGTAGTATCTGCACTAGTTGTAACAAAACCTGATTGAGTTGTAAAAAAAGATTCTAGAAAAGGAATGAGAGTTTGATCTAATATGTTAAGTATGTGATCCTTATGATCTGGCAGCCTATTTAATCGTTGAATAATTGTATTAAAATTTTGTTCTGCATTGGTGCAAGAGGCAAACAAAGCAAAGATGGAAGGATATTGTTTTTGTTGAGTGGAACCATGAGAAATATCAATGATCTTTTGTAATCGATCTACTAGCCGCTTTACTTTTTTCTTATCTACAAGGGGCAATCCCTTTCTTAGATCTGTGGCTACAGAGTGAGTGTCAATCAAGGCTTGCCGAAGAATGTTATCGGGTCTTGCACATGGTGATCTACAACAAGCTTTACACGCAGTAAAAGGAGAAGTAACAATATTATAAGGCATCGTAAGAAAAAGATAATAACTCCAATCTTTCACTGCAGTTGATATTCGGGTTGTTATTGGATCTGTTATCCATTGATATTTGCTAGGAGCTACTGGAAGTGTTTGAAATGCAGGAAGGGGAAGAGGTGTGCGTCTAGGAGAAGCTGATGGCGAGGTGGGTTGGGGAATCATTTTTATTATCTTTTTTTGAAAAAATTAAGAGAGGATTGTACCAGTTATTCAAAAAAGAGAATAGACTATTTTTTTGTTCTTTACTAATGTGGGTGTTTGTTATGAATTTATAAAAATGGTTGATAAATGAGAAGGATCTCGCAATGGCTTACTATTGCTTTCATGCTCTGGATTCCTGTTTTTGCGCACTATCTGGATATAGAAGGGGATTTTCTCTATCTTAAGAGGAATCTGGCAGCAAATAATGTGATCATGGAAACACCGACGGAAACACTAACTACAAAAAGACTTGCTTCCGATTTTAACTATTCGACTGGATTGCAGGCAAAAGGAACATTTTATGCCACAACAAATGAGGCAATTCAGATAAGATATACAGGGCTTGTTTCATACCATTCTTCAATACAGATAGCGCAGATAGGTAGCATTACATTTCCATTTACTAGCGATATCAATGTATATGATTGGGTAGATGCAGATAGAGCAAGAGCCTTTTATGACTCTGACTATTTTGAGTTTGATCTAAGCTATTATAACATTTTTGAGCCAAGATGGAATAATTACTTTTCTCTCGATTGGGGTGTAGGGTTAGATTATGTAGAGATCAAAGAAGACTTCAAACTTCGTTATTACGTCGATTATCGGACAAGCAAATATGATATTAAAACAATAAACACTCTGCTTGGGGGACATATTTTAGGAGAAATAGTAGCTCAACCCTATAAATGGCTGGCATGGGGCTTGCAGGCCCGCTTTGGTATTAATGCTAACCTAATGCGGATGCACCAACTTCTATTTGATAACAACCAGGATGTATCAATAATGAACCAGTCTGCGCAAAAAGTAAGGCCAAATTATATGGGAGAAATAGATCCCTACATCATTTTTAGACCAGTGCCTGCTGTTCATATTGTTATTGGGTATACATGGATCTATTATCGTGGTATTGCACTAGCGCCCAATCAAATTAATTATGCCCCAGCTTCTTTAAATGGTGTCAGACATGGTGGGCAGGTCAATTATCAAGGGTTTTATGCGGGACTTGGGCTAGTGTTTTAGAAAAAAAATAGAGCCGGAGATAATCTCATGGCATAAGAAAAGATCCTTAAGGCTGCTACCTTCCGGTCCTGACCTGGTTCGGATTTTCTTAACCCATCAGGTCCCTGGCTCTATCAAAAGACTATAACCGAGTTTTCTCTGAAAAATCAACAATTCAAATTTTTTATATGCAATATTCTTCTCTAAAAAAAACTTTTACTGACGAAGCCTAAAGCCTTTTAATTAGAGAGATGCTTGTTACAAAATGTTGCCGTATGAGAATGTTTGGATTCTAGTAAACTTGCTACATTTCCACTAAAGACGAGCTTACCTCCATTTTTACCGCCTTCCGGTCCGAGATCTACGACATAATCGGAGAGGAGAATCATATCTACATGATGTTCAATGATAATGACGGTATGTCCCTTATCTACTAAAGAACTTAGGATAGGCAGCAGCTTCATGATGTCTTCATTGTGCAGACCTGTTGTTGGCTCATCAAGGAGATATAGGGTAGGACCTCTGGAGCGTTTTAGTAGATCTCTTGTAAGTCTGAGTCTTTGCGCTTCTCCACATGATAGCGTGGCCACTTGTTGATTGAGCTTTAAATAACCAAGACCTAGCTGCTGCAGCTTCGTGATCATTTTTTCTACCTTTGGAATAGGAGGCAGGAATTGAAGAGCATCATCAATGGTGAGATCTAAAAGCTCCCCAAGATGTTTTCCTTTATATTTGACTTTTAAAGAGAGGGGATTTAGTCGATATCCTTCACAGTCTGGGCAAGTAACTTGTACAGATGGTAAGAATTGTAGGTCGATGGTTTTATATCCAAGGCCAAAGCAGGATTTGCACATTCCTTGTAGGTTATTAAAACTAAAATGTTTTGAAAGGAGGCCTCGAATAGCAGCATCTGGCAAGGCTGCATAAAACATCCTCAGGGGTGTTAAGAGATCAATATAAGTGCTCACATCGGATCTTGCGGTATGTCCAATCGGATTTTGATCAATAAAAATAACATCGTCAAATATCTCCAAACCCTCATATCTTATATCATTAATATAAAAAGAGCGTGTTGTTTTGCCACTTCGAAGAGCTTGTTTTGCGCCTTTATAGATCACATCAACAAGCAGTGTAGATTTACCACATCCAGATACTCCGCTAATGCAAGTGAGCCTTCCATACGGAAATTGTACATTGACATTTTGCAAGTTGTGTATGTTTGCATGTTGGATAGAAAAGTAGGATGTTTTATTAAGAGATTTTATCTCTCTGTGGGGTATTCTTTTTTTAGTTAAATATAAACCGGTAAGAGAATTTGGATTTTTCTTGATCTCTTGTAATGATCCCTCTGCAATAATGTCTCCGCCATTAGTACCTGATCCTTTGCCAAAATCGATAATTTTATCTCCGATTTCAATAGTCATAGGATCGTGCTCTACAACGACGAGGGTATTACCAAGATCACAAAGTTTTTTCAGTGCTGTATTAAGCAGGTGGTTATTGTAGGGATGAAGACCGATTGTTGGTTCATCCAGTACATATAAACAGCCTGTAAGACCACTACCAAGTTGCCTTGCAAGATGGATGCGTTGCGCCTCTCCACTGCTGAGTGTCGGAGCAGAGCGATCAAGCGATAAATAGCCAAGGCCGATTTCTATGATAAAGGAGAGTTTTGCATTGATTTGCAAGAGTACCTCTTCCATGGATTGATGCGCTGTTTTAGTAAATTGCTTCATAAACTCTAATGCATCCACAACTGGCATCTTGCAAAAATCGGGGAGACTAACATGGTTAATTTTTACGTTTCTTGCAAGAGGATTAAGCCGCATCCCATGGCATTCTGGACAGATGTGTTGGTTTAAAAAAGGAGTGAGTTGCAACTTGATTTTACTATTACCCCCTTTAGCTAAATATTCAAAGACATGGCTGATCCCTTCCCATTTTAGGAAGGTGTTTTCATCAAATTTGATCTCTTCATTAGAGCCATTCATGAGGAGGTTGGATTCTTCTTTTGTTAGATCTTTGATGAGAGTTGATGGATTAATGTTTTTGTTTTTCAACATTTTCATAAGAAGCTTATAAGCAATACTCGTACCAGATTCTTTCCAAAGAAGTCCCATGAGATCTAGTATCGATAACTCGAGCAGCTCTTCTTGCTCTTCAAAACTCGCTCCATAGATAAATCCAAGCCCAAAGCAGTTGAAACACATCCCATCTTCCGAGTTAAATGAAAACAATTGCGGTGTAATACTAGGATAAGATTTCCCTGTACTTTCTACGCAAAAGGAGAGATTAAAGAAAATCAGCTTATCCTCGATTGCAACAGTGACTTGTTTTTTTGTCATTGCAGATGCTTTTTCTATGGCATCAAGAAGTCTTTTTATTGCATCTTGTTTAAGGGTAATTCGATCGATAACAAGATAAAGGTCATTTTTTTGTGTTGGGTTAAATGGAAAGTCATCTTCTAGGTGAAAATATTGATCATTTAAACGAATCCTAATAAATCCTTGTTGCAAAAGTCTCTCTTTGATTTTTTGAAATTCTTCTGCATGTTTAACATCTAATTTGGCAAGAATTTGTACTTTCGTCTGCTCAGGGTACTCAAACAGCTTATTTACTACATAAGATGGGCTAATAGGGATAATGGGCTCATTTGTTTCTGGACAAAAAGCTTTACCCTCTTTTGCATACAATATTCTTAAAAAATCATAGACCTCCGTAATGGTACCAACAATGCTACGTGGATTTCCTGCATGCTTTTTTTGCTCAATAGCAATTGCTGGGGACAACCCCTCTATTTTTTTCACTTTTGGCTTCTGCATAGTGAAAATAAATTGCTTTGCATAGGGAGATAAAGACTCTACAAAGCGCCTCTGTCCCTCTGCATAAAGAGTATCTAAAGCAAAGGAAGTTTTTCCAGATCCGGAAGGACCACTACAAATGGTGATTTTTCCTCTTGGTATGGAGACGTTAATTCCTTTTAGGTTGTTTTGATATGCCCCTTCTACGGTAATTTCATCTATAATAGGAAGAGTCTTTTGTCTAGAAGAAGTTACGATATGTGTTTCCTCCATACAAGATTTTAAATAAATACCGGTGGGAGTGTTTTTCTTAATCAACATCTCGGGGGTCCCTTCTCCAATAATCGTCCCGCCTTCATCGCCACCTTCAGGACCAAGATCAATAATCCAGTCTGCACATTTTACAAGATCAAGATTATGCTCAATCACAATCACACTGTTTTTTTCATCAACAAGTTTCTGCAAGATTTGTATTAGCTTATTGATGTCTTCAAAATGGAGTCCTGTTGTTGGCTCATCTAAAATATAAAGAGTGTTACCAGTAGATGGCCTAGAAAGCTCTTTAGCAAGTTTTATTCGTTGTGCTTCTCCTCCAGACAAAGTAGTAGAGGATTGTCCTAGTTTCATATAACCTAGGCCCACTTGCATCAGAAGATCAATTTTTCGATGAATAACAGGGGTATTTTCAAAAAAAGACAGCGATTCATCTACAGAAAAATTGAGGATGTCATTAATGTTTTTTCCTTTAAATTCTACAGCAAGTGTTTTTTTGTCAAATCTCTTTCCTCCACATTCGGGACAAGTAGCAATTTCATCTTCTAAAAAATCCATATCGATTTTGATATATCCAAGCCCTGAACAATAGGTGCAAGACCCCTCTTTTACATTAAAACTAAATTGACCTGGTTTGTAACCAAATGCTTTTGATTCCGGTAGCTCTGCAAATAGATTGCGAATGTCATCAAACAATTTTATATAGGTTGCGGGATTGGATCTAGATGTTCGTCCAATGGGGCTTTGATCAATTTCAATGATTTTATCAATTTTTTCAATGCCTTCTATCGAGAGGTTAGCGCCGACATCTAAGTTAGAGCCGTGTAAATGATTAAACAGTGCTGGATAAAGGGTATCGATGATAAGAGAGGATTTTCCAGATCCAGAAACTCCTGTAATAGCGCAAAAAACATGCAGAGGTATTTTTACATCGACTTGTTTTAAATTATGATGGGCAGATCCCTTTATTTGAATAAACTCTGTAGATTTTCTTCTTTTTTTAGGAATTTCTATTCTTTTTTTCTTGGAAAGATATTGTCCTGTAATGGATAGAGGAGAAGTTAAGATATCTTCATAAATTCCATGTGCAACGATTTCACCCCCACTGCTACCAGCTCCTGGACCCATGTCAACAATATAATCAGCCGATCGCATCGTAGCTTCATCATGTTCTACCACAATGACAGTATTGCCTTGCTGTTTTAACTCTAAAAGAGAATCAAGTAATCTTTGATGGTCTCTATCATGAAGCCCAATCGATGGCTCATCTAGTATGTATGTGGTACCTACAAGTCCACAACCAATTTGCGCAGCAAGGCGCACTCTCTGCATTTCTCCTCCAGATAAGGTAGGAGACGATCTTTCCAAACTAAGATAATGCAACCCAACATTGATCAAAAATTTTAATCTATTTTTTATCTCTTTGATCAATTCCTCTCCAATCGACATTTCTAAAGGAGATAGTATAATTTGTTCAAGGAATAAAAATGCATTCTCAATGGAAAGATGACAAAATTCCCAAATGGTTAGTCCTTTGAATTTAGCTGCTGCAGGATAAGCTTTAATTCTTGTTCCTTTGCAGCTTTTGCAGCCGCTCTCTTTCATGTAAGAGCGCACTTTTTGCTGATAGGTATCACTTGTAGATTCATTTAATCGCTTCTTTGCTTCATAAATGACCCCCTTATATGGAATATAGTCGGTCCATTTTGTTTTTTTTGTTGGATGCACAAAAATCATCTTGAGCCATTTTTCTTTTGCTCCATACAAAAAGACATCTCTGGCCTGTTGTGGAAGCTCTTTCCATGGTGTATCGATATCAAAGTGGTAGATCCTAGCTACGTTTTCATAAATATTTCCCCATTTTACCGTATTATAGGAACTGGCAATGATGCAACAGTCTTCTTTAATGGACTTTTTAGGATCAATAATCTTCGACTCATCAAATTCCAGTGATTTTCCAATACCTTCGCATTCTAAACACATCCCATGTGGATGGTTAAAAGAAAAGTCTTGTGGATCAAGTGGCTCGTAAGAGAGATTTGATTTTTCAGAATAGGCAAAACGGGAAAACAACTTTTTTTGCTTTGTATCTACATCATAGATAGATAAAAGCCCTTTGCCGGCATCGAGCGCTGCTGTAATGGATTCAATGATCCTTGTTTTTTCTTCTTGTTTGACTACAATGCGGTCCATGACAATATCGATATCATGAGGAATGGATTCTTCTAAGGCAGGTACTTCATTTAAAGAAAAAAGTTGATTGTCAATGAAAACTCTTGTAAATCCCTTTTTTAAAAGATCATTAAATTCTTCTTTAAAATTGCCTTTTTTTCCTTTTATAATGGGAGCTAAAATCAATAGTTTTGCCCCCATAAAAGTCATGATTTGATCTGTTATTTGCATCGTAGACTGAGGTGATACTATATCTCCTGAAATAGGGCAGTAGGGCGTCGCCAGTTTAGCATATAGCACACGTAAAAAATCATAAATACCTGTTAGTGTACCCACGGTAGAACGAGGGTTTTTAGAGCCTTGTTTTTGCTCAATTGCAATGGTGGGAGAAATACCTTCGATTTTTTCTGCTTCAGGCTTGTGCATCGCCCCTAAAAACCGTCTTGCATAAGTGGATAAAGATTCTACATAGCGACGCTGTCCCTCTACATAAATGGTATCAAAGGCAAGGGATGATTTCCCAGATCCAGACACACCTGTAAATACAATTAGCTGATTGGGATCAAGGGATATAGAAACATTTTTTAAATTGTGTACACAAACTTTTTTAAGCTCTATTTTTTGCTCTTTCAAAATTCCTATGCCTTTTTTTTAAACGCCAATTGTTTTATAATCGTTATGAATTAAAGAAAAATTTTTAAAACAAAGGACATTTCATTTGATGCTGCCTTTAAATTCTGTAGATTATACAAAAAACATCAAATCAGAGCTAAAACAAATTGTAAGCGCAACAGAAGGCGCTATGGGATGCTCTAGAGTTGTTGTATTGAAAACAGGAAATATTAATAACATTGTTTCCTGGTGCTCCTTTCATATTCTTCAAGTTCTCTTTGATTTTTTTTCCTGTTTGTTTCCTACTTACTACCGCAAACAAAATGAAGATACCATTGATTATTTTGAAAAAATATTCGGTTCAAGAAGGGTAGAAGAGATTTCTAGTAAATATAATTTGCATTTGGATCGTAAAAAGATCCAAGGCATCCCAATGACAAAATCAGATTTGCAAACACTCTTTGCAGGCGTTAGTGCTGTTACAGAAGAAGATGTGAAAGAAATGGTTAGCGGTATACAACAAATACTGCACATGAGCAAAGATCACTGGCAAGTAGAGGAAATAACGACTTTAACAGATGATCAAATAGAGGGGTTTTGTAGAGAATTTGACAATCTGGGATTGAGAAATATAGAGCTAAGCCAAGATCAGATTATCGAGCTGTTCGAAAATTTTGAAGAAGTAGAGTTTTCAACTTTAACAAAAGAGCAGGTCGATTTTTTATATGATCTATGTAATCCACTTGATTATGAAACGACGTGTTTAAATGAGCCAAGATCGAAAGAAACAGGATATGATAGAGGTCTTACAGCAGAGGGACTTCTCCCTTTAAGCGCGCAAATTCGGGATGTAAAAGAAAAAATCCAAACGGAAGAGAGCACAGATCTTTTACATCATGAGTTGAATGTAAAAATCATGAAAAGAGTGGTAGGGTATTTTAATCCTGTTGGATTATTAATACGCATGGAAGATGGTTGGTTTAAAGTAGAGAAAAAATTCTACTCTGCCGGCATGTATACCGTATTGTTAAGAAATATAGATAGTTCCAAACGTCCGGATAAACTCTGCGTTCTTGCCACCCAGACATTAGGATTTGTTCCATGGAAATGGGAACCTGCGGTAGAGGACTTGCGGGTGGAAATCGGCTCTTGGGGAGTGATGTTTGCCACTAAATTATTTCATTATATTAAAAGTCAGGTGGATGCTGATCCTAACTACTGTTTTGACCTCTTTGGTTATAGCTTGGGAGGAGCGCAAGCGCAGAGATTATTTGCCTATTTAATAGCTGCAAAACTGCATCACATTGTTCACTCTATCACTACCTTTTCTTCGCCAGGTATTGATGCAGAGACAAGATCGTGGATTGAATCTAGAGTAGAGGAGGGTGATATGCCACCGGTAGTGCATTATCGGGATCATGGAGACCTTGTTTCCTTAGTTGGAGAAACATTTTTACCATCGAAGAAGATTGTTCTTATTTCTAATAAAGGGAATGAAGAAGATCCAATGAAGAGAAAAATGGCATACTATGATATATTTGAAGCGATATTCTTGGGACTAAGAAGCATGAATAAAGAGCATTGTCAATTAATAGAAGAGCATTCTAAGGTGCTTGAAATAACCGATGAAGTTCAAATAGCTAATATACTCGATAACACACCTCTTGGATGGGAACACTTACGTAATATGTTGGCAGATTTGTTTTCTGAAAAAGTATTTGTTGAGTGGCTAGATAAAGTAGAAGAAACTGCTAGCTAATTTTTTCTAGACTATCAATATCAAAAAACCTATAACCAAGTTATAGGATCTTCATATGTGTATAAAGACAAAAATTATTTGTACGATAGGGCCTGCTACAGATTCAGAAGAAAAAATAGAAGCGCTCATTGATGCTGGTATGAATGTTGCCCGTATTAATTTCAGTCATGGTAC
>JACRBE010000042.1 GCA_016213235.1 Chlamydiales bacterium
AGACTTTTGATTTTCTCTGTATAGTTTGATGCTATTGATCTTAAATTCTCGATCATAATTTCTTGTACTCATAGATAATCCTCCTAAAATTATTTTTTAATTTTTCGGATTCTATGTGTCTAGTAAATTATAGCAAGATCACCGCCAGGCTCGAACATATGTCTATCCAGGTGGTGAACTGGGATATTTAAAATTTCACCAAGCTTAGAAGCAAATGTAGACTTTCCGCTTCCAGGCAAGCCAATCAGTGCAAATTTTTTATAGCAGGTGTTTTTCATGACTACTTGCTCTTCAGCGTAATACAATTAAATTCTTCTTCAAATTGCCCGATCGTTTTTAGGATTAATTCCCATGCTGGAATCTCCCTAAAAATCATGGACTCCATCAACCGGTAATCTTTTTGAAGTTCTTTCAAAACATGGGGTGGTGGAACAAGTTTCAATGTTCCCTTTCTGGCAGTGCCATAGCTCGCCCAAGCTGATGCAAAATAAATGCTTTTGTGATTGGCTACTCTTTCAAGTAAGTTTGATTCTTCAATGGCTTTTTCCTTTATCGGAGAATTTAGTAATCGAAAAAAATCGTAGAAGTGCCTGGAAATTCTTGGAGGAAGTCTTTTATCTTCAGGTAAATGAACATATTGATGCAGGATTGTTGCTTTTTCCCAAAACGTTCTCTCAGCATTCAATACACGGATTTTCGTTGCTGGTTCTTGGATTTTTTCTTTTAATGCCTCTTTGGTATAGCTATGTATGATATGGTTACTTACAGGCCAATGTTCTGACCTTGCACCTATCTCTATTTTCACGATAGGGCGGACATAGTCGGTGTTTGATTTTTTGTTTTGGTATTCAAATAATAATGTTTTGGAGTCAGGATCGTCCAAATCAGCAAGAAGTTGCCATCCTTTATTTGTTCCAAGTTTTGTACCAATCGCATTTGTTAGCTCTTGTAATAATTCATTTTGCACATAGTTTGTGCAAGCTTGGGAGAGATTTTCAATAATGAGATTTTGTTTTTTCTTTGAAGGTGCATTTTCAGGATTGTTGGGTGTCCCAAAACCAAAAAAGTCTCGTTCTATGGAGAGATCAATATCTTCGGAAAAACGATCAATCAATCTATATACTTTTGAAAGAGAAGTTCCTCCTTTGAAAGTAAGATAAGGTCTTAGTTTTTCTAATGAAAATAACCTTCCTAAAATCCATACCACCCAAAAGTCTTTTTCGATAATTTCAAAAGGCATGTTTTGGATATCGGCAGCTGTTTGAAAGAAAAGTTCTTGCTCATCTTGAGTTAAAAGATGGAGTTCATTCATGGCCTGAGCTCCATTATGTCAAAAACAAGGGCTCGTATCCAGGCTGGAGCGAATTTCATGTTCTTTTTAATTTCCTCTTTAGGCGAGTTCTTAAGGAATTTTGAAATTTGTCTGCGTGCTTTTTGATCGATATGATCTTTTCCTAAATTTTTCAAAGCTTGAATTAATAGTCCTTCCCTAGTTCCAGCGGAAAGCATGTTTTTCTTTGTCGTTTTTTTGAAGATTATTTCTTGATTGCCAATTTTGACTTTTTTGGAAGCAGCTTCAGTTAGAAATATAATTCGACCAGGAACTTGTGTAGAAAGTCCAACTAAATTTGCTGCATGGGCACCTGCAGGTTGAATGAGTACCCCGTCTTTTTCTGCAATTGCCTTTGCCACTTCGTTTAAATCGGGAGGAATAACACCTAATGTATGGTGGTTTTTTGGATAGTCATAGAGACCTCTTACAAGTCTTCGTATGAATTTTTGTTTTTCAAGTTGTGATAATGCTTTCCTAACAGAGGCGTCACTTCCTAGGTCTGAAAAATGCATTGGCGTAAAGCACCAACCAGGGCCATGTTCAGTGATTCTATTTTTTATTGTTGTTTCAGTACCATGACGCATTCGGATTGATCTCTCTTTTTCACAAAAATTAGCATGTTTTTGTGAAATTGGCAATAAGAAAACCATAGATTTCACAAAAAGAGGCTGTTTTTCGTGAAAAATGCTTATTGTCAGTTGGCCAACATCTTGTTGGCTAAATGGGTAAGAAGACGTAGGGTTTTATCCCAATTTCATCCAGTCTAGTGCGTAAAATTTGCGTAATTGAGCTTTACGCAGCTGATTTCCCTGGCGAAAATTTATGAGTGTATCTCACTAAAAACAAAAGGCTTCAGTCGTGAAACTGAAGCCTTAATTTGGATTGGAGGTGGAGAGATGCATTCAGAACTTTTAAAAGAACTCCTTCTCCAGGGAAGGAGATTTCTTCTGACGGCGAAAAGAGGGGCCCACTTTTAGAGGTCCAGCGGACCTATAAAAATGGGATGGTTCCATGGTCCCCGGTGGGGGACTCTCTGATCAATTCGCCACCTAACTCCGCCGTAAACGGCGAAGATTGCGGTTTGGCGGCCGTTCAAAAAACTCATAATAGGAATGGCGCTTTTTTAGGCATATTTTGCTGATTCCCTTCGCTCTATAAATGCTGCTTGATCGTAAATAGCAATGTATGTATATTGTAATAACATTGTAAAACAATCGGCAAAGGAGTCTGCGATGCTTAAGAAAATTGTGAAATATGGAAACAGTAGTGCTTTGGTTCTTGACAAAGCGATCCTTGAACTGCTTAACATGGGAGAGGGATCGGTAGTAAAGATAAAAACAGATGGGGTTTCATTGATAATCACTCCGCAACATGCGTTAGTGCAAGAAGCCATTTCACCCACGCTAACAATAGAGAGTGCGTTCGACGATGCTGTAAAGAATTGTATTGTACAATCATTTGGCGGCGATTCTGGAAAAGCCACTGCCTTCCAAGAAGGGCTTAATGAAATAATCGATTGCTACAAAAAAGTTATAGAAGAAAAAAAGAACAACCCGGAGCTACAAGGTCTTGCAGTAGAACAAATAAACCAGGAAATGGATGCATTGCTTAAAAAATATCCTGCAGAGAATGCGCAAGACTGGGATGCTACTAATGTGAGTGCATTAAGAGAAGGTTTTGCAGAAATCCACAAAAAGTACGAGCCTTTATTGATAGCAGTTGCAGCTCTTATGGAGACCCCTGAATACATTCATGAAATGGCATTGCTGGCGGAAAAATATCAAGATGCTCCGGATGCAACCCATTCGAAGGAATATCTTGAAGCGTATACGCAGCTTGTTGCCAAGAACATACCGGAATATGCGGTCTATCAAGATGAATTGAAAAAAATGGGGGAGAAGTACAGTCAGCAAGCGAAAAAGAAGATGCCTACACGAGCAGTCGCTCGAAAAAAATAGTAGATCGATCTACTTCTATAAAAAAGCCAGGTCCTTTGACTTGGCCCTGTCGTTTTGGAGGTGGAGAGACTCGAATTTTATCGGGTGGAGCATAGCTGCCCGAGCTCATAAAAATAAACTTCTGCAGAAAGATCTTTTTCCAAGTATTGAACGAATGGAACCATGGAATTATATTTCTCTAACGTGATTGCTTTAGTAGTAAACACGCTCTAATTAATTTTTTTAATAACATATGCATAATTTAATTATTTCTACATAATCTTAATACGGCATGCATTAATCAGCATGTTTTCGTTTGATTTCATGCCATTTTGTAATCATTTCTGAAGCAAGGGGAGCAGCCTCTTTACCATAATCTCCGTATCGCAATAATACAACTACTACAAGCTCCGGTTTTGTAAGCGCTTTGTCTTCAAAGTAAACACCTGCAAACCAGATGTTTGTTGTTAAAATGGTAGAAGATTCTAGATCGAGTGTTGGTTTAAATGCTATCTCTGCTGTTCCTGTTTTTCCAACCATCTGAGGTTGATTGGCAATGTAATGGGATCTCATCTGGGGATTTTCGTATAATAACCGAATAGCGCTTGCTCGTCCTGATCCATCCTTATTATTCATTACCCGATGGAGAGCATAAAAAAGATACTTTTGAATATCCTTATCCAGTTGAATATGATCGACATGTTTGATAGAAGAAGATACAAGGTATGGTTTTTTTAGTTTCTTGTTTGCTTCAGAGAAAAATGGGAAATAAATACCTACCAGGGATAGATAATCTTGAAAAGGATTATATTCTTCATCAAAAACAGAAGCTGTTTTTAATGGCTCAATATTGGCGATCATTTTCACAATTTGTGGTTTTAAAATACTGCCACCATTGGCAAAGGTACTCATCATAACAGCCGTTTGCAATGGAGTTACTGCAAAAGCATGTTGCCCTATTGCAAAAGAATAAAGCCCAGATTTGTTATCAGATAAGTCATTTGGCAGAAATCCTGGATGTTCGCTGGGTAGATCTATTCCTGTTTTTTTTCCAAAAGAGAGTTGTTTGGAAACAAGGTACAAATCCTTTGGGTCGTCGATTACCTCGGAAGCTAAAAGAGAAAAGTAAATATTAGAAGATTGTTCCAAGGCTCCAATGAGGTCTATTTTTCCGCTACTTTTGTGGCTTTTTGGCATGCGCCCTCCCTTATACAAACGGGTAATGGGCTTGCGATCTTGCGTATATCCAAGAATTTGTCCTTTGTTTTTAACATGATCTGTCTTGATTTCATCAAAAATGGTCAAAGGATTTAACGTGTGATGTCTCTCTTTGTTTTGTTTAATGGCTTCATATGCTACTGCGATTTTATAGATGGATCCAAGAGCCACAGGCTCTTGATAAGCATATGATCTTAAATATCCAAATCCTGTTTGGGGATAGAAATATCTAGCTAAATCTTGCTCGAGCGCTTTTTCAGTGTGTAAACGAGGATAATATCCCCAAAGAGATGATTCGAGTTCCGGAAGCGACCGAATACAGAGCACAAGGTCATAAATAGTTTCAATAGGGAGATTCTGTAAGATGTTTTTTAATTTTTCAATAGCAGGATGATGAAAATCAAAAATAATGCGATCTGTATGATTAAAAAGAACTTTGAGCAAGTAGCGATGCTCGTTTTGTTTAAAGTAGGAGTCAAATTCTTTCCGCTCTGCTTCTTCCAAATAGTCTAAATAAGGTTTTTGATAACGTTTATTTTCCTTTTCTATCTCTCTTTTTTTGCTTAAGTAATCTTTAAAATTTGCTTCTCTCCACTGTGGAAATAATTCTTTATGAAAACTGATTTTTAGAAAGTCCCTTAAGCTTCGTTTTAACTGGAGCAGCAGTTGGTGCATGTTCCAATATTCACTGATACTAAAATGTCCTATTTTGGCAATGATTTCATCAGATAGAGAGCGATGAGGACATACTAGTTTCAATAGATCAAGCAATAGTAGTTTGTCACCATTATGATGGATAGAATTTAAATGTTTATCTAAAGATTCTTTCAGTTCATCTACAATCTTTTTATTATATTCATAATTTTTCGCTATTTGAATGAAGGATGTATCTTTAGTGAGCATTGTTTTATGCCCTTTTTTTTCAGAAAAAAGAAAATCAATGATGGTGATAGGCTCGGTTTGAAGTACTTGTATGAGTGTTTCCATGCAGTTAAGAAGATATGCTGCCGTTTGAATATCTTTTATATTGCGTAGCTGCTTTCTCACTTCACTATTGATGGCAAGAAGATAATCTAGAAACAGATCCCAAGATAAGTACTTGGTTTCCATATAGTAGCCTTGAGATGGAGTGTAAAGTTCTTTTTCTAGTGGAAATTCTCCTTGCCAAATACGCTCTATATATTCATCCGTTTCAAGCCATTTCATTACTTGTTTGTTGTGATCTGTGCTATCTTCATGTTGGATAGAGACAAAATCATTGGAATTGAACCTTGGATAGGAAGCGGCACATAATACTTCTCCATTATTAGGATCTAATACAACAATGCTTCCTCCTTTAATCCAAGGAGGATGAAAATCGCCATGTCCTTTTCCTGCAAAGCGAAAGCGTTCATCCCTTATTTTTTCATTTTCTGTAAGTAGTTGCTCTGCATATTCCTGTAGTTCCTTGGAAATGCTTAATAATACGCGCCGACCATTGATACTCTTACTGGAATCTGGAAGTACTCGCACCAATTTCCCTTGGATATCTACTTCGTATTTTTTCTTTCCAAAGACACCTCGTAAATCCTCATCAAATTGTTTTTCTATTCCACTTTTTCCTACCATGGAGTGCAAACCATATGATTTTTCTTTTAATTCGTCCAGCCTAGCTTTAACTTGTTTCCAAGAACTATACCCCATGGGAAGAGGAGTAGGAATACCATCCTCTTTTTGTTCCAATAATCGTTTTAAATGATCTATTTGATCTTTAATTAAGAAGTATTCATTAGAATTGATGTGCCCAAGATACCCAATGATGTTACAAGCGGTATAATTATTTGGATAATAGCGATAAGATCGAATATCCATTCGCAGGCCTGGAAAGTCTTTTTGCATCATTTTTAATTTTGCATAGAGCTCTTCTGGTATGTTCTCTTTTATTACAAAGGGAGTATTAGGGAATATAGCTGCTTTACTATAGATAAGATCTTCTATATAGGTTGCTTCTACATGAAGCTCCTTTTCTAGCATCTGTGCAAATTGTTTTATGTAGTCTTTGCGAGTGTAAATTTTTTTCTTTAACTGTTTATTCCATGTATAACGTGGAATTTGCTTGAAATCGTCATAACATACAGAAGCGGTATATAATAACTTATTTACAGCAAGTGGCTCATTAAAACGATCCCGAATAGTGCCTCGATCAGGTGTTTCAATAAATGTTTTTCTCTGAGGAGCTTTAGAAAGACGAGCATAATCATCATGCCCAATCGTCATCAAATACCAAATCCTTAAAATAATTAAGATAAATGCAATCACAATAATAAAAAAAATGCGATTTGCCTTAGTAGCTATAGGATGATTGATCATGCTAAGATTCCGTTACTACTTCTATCTTAATAAGGCTTCCCAATTTTTGTATCTAATCCTTTTATGGAAAAAATAGAATTTTTTTTATCCTTTTCCTGTTATCATGCTTATGATAGCATTGTAACGCTATTGCCATAATTCAATAAGCTTTTTAAAAAGGAACAAGACACTTTCCTCTCGCAATATCGATTTTTGTATTGGAAAAAATTTCAGTAATCTGTAGACTTTGTTCCTTAAATTTGCGCCTGTAGTTCAATGGTAGAACTATAGCCTTCCAAGCTATTAGTGTCAGTTCGATTCTGACCAGGCGCTTTAAAGTATCAGTATTTTACCTTAAGGAGATGATTTGAGTACTGCAGCACAAGAACAAGTTACAATCAAAGATTTATTAGAGTCAGGAGCCCATTTTGGCCACCAAAGACACCGTTGGAATCCTAAAATGAAGCGCTTTATCTTTGAAGAAAGAGGTGGCATTTATATCATTGATTTAGCAAAAACAATGCAACAAATTCGAGAGGCGGTTGCTGTAGTAAAAGAGATTACTGCTGACCATAAGAACGTTCTATTTGTCGGAACAAAAAAACAAGCAAAAGAAGTTGTAAAAGAATGCGCAGAGGCTTGCGGTGAGTTTTTTGTTTGTGAAAGATGGCTAGGTGGTATGTTGACCAACCTTTCAACAATTAGACAATCTGTAAAAAAACTAGAAAAGATTGAAAAGAAAATCGCTACTGGTACTGAGGGTCATACAAAAAAAGAAATTGCGCAAATGATGAATTTGCAAGAGAAATTGGACCGTAACTTAGCGGGCATCCGTGGTATGAGAAAAAAACCAGGGCTTGTTATTGTTGTTGACCCAAGCAAAGAACATATCGCAGTTGCAGAAGCAAAAAAATTGGGTATACCTGTAATGGGACTTGTAGACACTAATTGTGATCCCGATCCAATTGACTATGTTATTGCTTGCAATGATGACGCTTTAAAAAGCATTAAATTAATCCTTCAAGCTATTACAGCTGCAATCAATTCGAAGAAAAGTGAGCTTAATATCTCTAAGGAGACTAAAGAAATTAAAGAGGCTTTTCATAAAGACGCTCCTGCTAAAAAAGAGGGCGCTTCAAGAGACAGAAGAAAACCTTCTAAAGAGAAAGCTTCCGACAAAGAAGAAGGGGAAGAATAATGGCCCAAGTTACAGCTGAAATGGTAAAACAGTTGCGTGAGCGTACTGGTGTAGGAATGGGAAAGTGCAAAGAAGCATTGGATAGCGCACATGGCGATATTGAACAAGCAATAGATATTCTTCGTAAAGCTGGTATGGCTTCTGCTGTAAAAAAAGAAGCTAGAGAGACAAAAGAAGGGATGATTAGCTTTGCTCAAAGCCCTACTTGTGTTGCTGTAGTAGAAATTAATGCGGAAACAGATTTTGTCGTTCAAAATGAAAGATTTCAACATTTTGTAGCAGAAGTGTGTAATGCTGCTGCAAAAAACAAACCGCATAGTTTAGACGATTTGATCCACATTAAATTATCTAATGGACGCACGGTAGAAGAAATGCGAGCTGATAATATTCAAAGTCTTGGAGAAAATATTCGTATTAAGCGATTATACCTTCATATGATACAGCCAAATACTTCTGTAGGGATTTATTCTCACATGGGTGGTAAAATTCTCTGTCTGGTAGAAATTAGTGGCGCAAGCGACCAACAAGGGCTTGCAAAAGAAGTAGCGCTTCATGCTGTTGCAGAAGCACCAGAATATATGGGGCCTGCAGATGTTCCTGCAAGTGTTAAAGCAAGAGAAGAAGAAATTGCAAAAGCTCAAGTGCAAGGGAAGCCGCAAAATATCATAGCTAAAATTGTAGACGGAAAGATGCAAGCATTTTATGCTGCAACATGTCTACCACTTCAAAAATTTGTGAAAGACCCTTCTATTACAGTTCAGCAGTATGTTGAGCAAGAAGGCAAAAAAACGAATAAGCATCTTGTAGTAAAGAGTTTTATTCGTTGGCAAGTTGGAGAATAATATAATTTAAAGGTTGAGGGTTTTATGAGCGCAGTAAAAGATGCAAAGCAAAAAATGGACGTAACAATCGACCATTTTAAAAAAGAACTCAGAAATCTAAGAACCGGAAGAGCGAATCCTTCTATGCTTGATGATATCAAAGTAGAAGTATATGGCTCTGAAATGAATATTAAAAGTCTTGGCACAGTGAACGTTGCTGAAGCAAGACAGCTAGTAGTGACTCCTTTTGATCCCAGTACATCAGGAGCGATTGCAAAAGCAATTGATGCATCACCATTGAATGTAAGAGCTTCTGTTGAAGGCGGAGTGATTCGTATACCGGTGCCTTCACTTACACAGGAAGTGCGCAAAGAGATTGTAAAACACGGAAAGAAAAAAGCTGAAGATGCTAAAGTTACAATCCGTGAAATTAGAAGAAAAGCAAACGATGTGTTGAAGAAGCAAAAAACAGACGGTGATATTACAGAAGATGACCTAAAACGATCTGAAAAGCAGGTACAGGACTTTACAGATCAGCACTGCAAAATGATAGACGATCTTTTTGCAGAAAAAGAGAAAGAAATCTTATCTGTTTAACTTGTTAAAAAATAAGATTATTTTGTAAAATAACGACCAATTTTTATGGCCCCATCGTCTAGCCCGGCCTAGGACACAAGATTTTCATTCTTGCAACAGGGGTTCGAATCCCCTTGGGGTCATACGCCATAAGAGGTATTAGCTCAGCGGTAGAGCATCTCCCTTTTAAGGAGAGGGTCGATGGTTCAAATCCATCATATCTCATTAGCCCTAACTATCAATGGTAGTTAGGGCTTTGTTTTTTATAACGCACCAAAAGTGGTGCATTGAAAAAAAAATCTAATCAATTGCCATCCGATCACCGATAACAAATTATTAGGATTGGGTTATGGCATCCATTTACAAAAGAAAACTAAAAGAAGGGAAAGGATATTCTTGGCGAGCAACAGTTCGTTTTGAAGGGCACCCATCCGTGAGCAAATCGTTTGATAGAAAACAAGAAGCAGAAGACTGGGCTCAAAATGTGAAAAGATGTATTAAGACCAATCAATTTAGCTTTAATCAACACAAATATAGGCACGCATTTTCAGATCTTATTGATAGATATATTAATGATGGTATTGCAAGGCAGCAGTGGCTAGGCAAGGAGCTTCCAATTTAGAACTCCAAACTGCAACGGGGCATCGGTCTTTGCAGATGATAGAAAAATACACCCATCTTCAGGCCGATCTAACACGTAAATTTAGTTCCCAAATAAGCAGGCAAGTCAATCTGAAATTGAAATCTTCCTACTAGCTGAAAATGATTGACTTATTATTGGTTATTGACGGATAGTACTATAAAATGGTACTATAAAGGCAGAAAACATGACCGTACTCTCGAGGCGATTTTTAAAAACCCTGTTCAAGCAGGTGTTGAATGGAGAGATTGTGAAAAATTGCTTCTTTCCCTTGGGGCTGAAATCTCTGAAGGGGAGGGGTCAAGAGTGAGGATAGTTCTTAATGGTGTAAAGGCAGTTTTTCATAGGCCCCATCCTCAAAAAGAGATAGATAAAGGTGCTCTTAAATCGCTCAGGGGATTTTTAGAAAATGCAGGGATTAGACCCAAGGAGAAAAAATCATGATGAAATACAAATCTTATATTGGTCGTGTTGAATATGACGATGAGGCCAAAATTTTTCATGGTGAGGTGATTGGACTTAGAGATGTTATTACTTTTCAAGGGACAAGTGTGGAAGAACTAGAGCAGTCTTTTAAAGACTCAGTAGATGATTATCTAGCATTTTGCAAAGAAAGAGGGGAAAAACCGGAGAAACCTTTTTCGGGAATCTTTAATCTTCGGATTCCTCCTGATCTTCATGCTAGACTTGTTTTGCAAGCTAAGTTAATGGGAATCAGCTTAAATACGTATATTGCACACGCACTGGATCAAGTTACCCAAAATACGGGAAGTTAAGTGCCTTTGAATGAATATTAATGGTAACGCAAGAATAACATCAAAAGAAACCTCATTAATATGAAACAAAATTTACTATCTGCAAAAAATGTTTTGCGCGTTCCCCTTGCTGAAATGGAAGTTATGAATGAATGTAAAGATAAAATCTATGCATGGCTTTATGCTGCACCTCTCTACTATTCTCTTTTACATACAGCATAGAAGCGCCTGATTACTGCATATTGTGCTGGTTATAGAGGTTCTATAAGTGGCATGATATGTAAATTTATTGTATTATTGTGCTAACTATAGCAGTCTTATAAGCAGCCCAATACGCAGAAGGCGGCAGTGAGTTTAAAAGAAGATTTTGCAGGAAGGCAAGAGGAGAAGATTGAGTTAGGGGAGTTATTTACGTCCAATAAGGCAGAATTTTTAGCTATCTATGGTAGGCACAGAGTAGGAAAAACCTTTCTGATAAGGAATTTCGGTTCATCCGAGGAATGCGTACCTAACCAATTAAACGGTCTTAAAAGCTAAAAACGCTTCTAATACACTCAAAATTAAGATCTTGTGCACTTCCAACTTGAATCGGCGATCAGAAATAATCAGACTTTGGAGAGTGAAAAATACAAGTTGGTAATTAGAGCTGCTTTTTTATAGCATCTCTGATTTTAAAAAGAATCGATTCTTCAAGAACAAAACTCTGATCATAAGGAGCGTAGTTTTTTCCAAAGCGCGCATCATTAAAGATCACTCCGTTAAATTCACGTGATTCTTTATAACGTGGTACGAAATGCATATGGATCTTTCGTGAGGTATTGCTCAAAGCAGCTAGTTCATTTTGTCGGGTTGAAAAAGAGTTTTTAGCGCTGTTTTTATTTGTTTCCCTATAATAAAAAACTCATCTCTAATTTCACCATCAATAGCTAAGAAATCTTCCACACCTTGATCATCTTTGAGCAGCACAAAAACTCTATAGCCAGTAAAACTTAAAGTGATGACCACCGATACACTTTGTGGTTACATCTTATTGTTTGCGCGTCTACTTTATCCAAGTATTCTTTCGCTTTTTGGTTATCACCAAGCTTCTTATAGCAAATGGACATATATAAATAGATTCTGCCATGTGGAGGAAGAATGGTTTGATCTATCAGTCGCTGAAAATCTGCAAGTGCACTTTTATAGTCTTTCTTATGTATTTTTCTAAGACCCATCCATAATGAAGCATAATAACTAATGCTATCTTTCCCATTTGTAACATAGGCAGCATACAGGCGATCGAGAGCTTTATCTAACTTTTTATTTGACCAGGTTTGTGCAATTTTCTTCTCGGCTTTTAAAACACGGGTTACTTCCCTATCGCTTGGCTTATGATAAGCATCAAATAAGAAGCTGGTGCTACAGGCTTTTACTTGCGGAGATACAGATAGATTATAAGTTAATCCATCATAAATTAAAGCTTGATCTCCTAAAATGTAGAACCTGGCATTTTTATTATGTTCCTTCACAACATGATATAGTTCCTTCACAGTTGGATAATCCCGGTTAGATCTCATATAATCCGGGACGTTGATGTATCCTCTAATATCATCAATTAAAATTACATAATGGCTCTTAAAATTAGACATGAGCTCCGCAATCTCATCTTTTAATGGGGATTTGACATAGTCCTCCCCCATATATAAGGTCCCAGTTCCTAAGCCTGAATAATGAGCATCTAGCCAAAATAATGATTTTTCTGAGAAAAAATTTCCGTTTTGTTTTAAAAAATTTAATGAGTTGTCATGAAAGCAATGTACATTGGCGTATCGTTGCAGTCTTGCGCTAGCTTGATCATAGGCCTCTTTGAAAATTTCAACGGTATAGACAGTATTAAAATATTTTGCACCAAGTTCAGCAGACTCTCCAAGATAGGTTCCCGTTTCAACAAAATCAGATGGATGAAATGTTTTTTTCATTTTGGTCATTAATCCACCTGCTAAATGGGTGGGTTCACCAAAGTACATATCAATATGATACGCGTGTCCAAAACACATAGACAGAATAAATATGCAAAATAACGGAATTTTAAACATAGAAAGTACCTTGATTAAAGCTAGTAAAAAAGTATGGTTGTTTTTTCTTTTTTTGCAATTAATTCTTATATTTAAAATATTGCTATGGAATTATTCGTGATAGATGGAAGAATAGGAGGCATTAAGAGATTGTTGTATTCTCTTAATTTCTTCTTTGAGATTTTCAGGACGCTTGATCCAATCATCATAAGAAAGATCACCAATATCAAATTGTACAGGTTTTCCATCAACAAAGCCATAATTGCGAAAAATGTTTGAATCTTTATCTACAAAACCCTTTTTGGATTGGATTTCTACTAACTTTACAATCGCGTCACAAATACTTTTTGGATTGCTTTTTTGCTCTGCTAATTTAACAACTAATAGCTCTGCTTTTTTCTGAAGAATAAATGGTGTTCGGTCAAGTGGAATTGTAAAAAATTGTCCTTTTTTATCTTTGATCACAATAGAAGGATACCTATTTGTTGTAGGATTTATGTGTACAGCTAATAGGGCCGATTCTTCTTTCAGGTCCTCATAAGCCCTTTTATAATTATCAAAGCCGAGTTCTAGTCGTTTTTGATAATGTTGTAGCCTTTCATTGTGATGGTAATCAAGTAAAGAGACAAAAGGGATATATTTTATCCATGATTTGGGAAGATAATGCTTTTTCTTGAAGAATTTAATTACATATTTTTGATCTTCACTTAAGAATGCATAGCATTGTGAGCCTTTCGCTAAGAAGGAGTACTTTTGAGTAAGCGCTTCATTGGGTAGAGAAGAAGCTTCGGTATCCCATTTGGCGCGGGGAGAAATAACGGAAATAATTTTCCATGCGAAAAAGTTCTTTTGATGATGTCTCCATGCTAAACAAGATAATAGAAGAAAAGAGAGCAAAATACTTAAAAAAAGAAATCTCTTGTTCATGTGCCAAAAACAGTGCATTACTTCTTCTTCATTTTAATCGAAATTAAACTTTAGTGCAAAAGCATCATCATGCACATAATAAATGTTGAGGTCTATCCGGTGGCAATTTAAAAGGTAGTTATTCGCTATGGGAAACCGTAGATAATATTCAGAAAATAATAAGTTTTAGTTGGCATCATCTATTTTTTTCAGTACATAGACAAATAACAACTGTAGTAGGGGATGATTATGCAAGGGAAGTATCACTATCGTGCAATAGGCTGTTTTCTGACCATTTTTTTTATTTGTTATGATACCTATGTTTTTGCTCACTCAGATGCTCAAGAAGTTGTAACAGAAATTGCAGCGCTTGCAAATGTGACAATTAACGGTAGTAAGTCTTGGGATATTCAAGTACATAATGATGGTTTTTATAACCTTGTTTTGAAAGAAGGATCGCTTGGTCTTGGCGAATCTTATATGGCAGCATGGTGGGACTCTGCTGCATTAGATCAGTGTATTTATTATCTTTTAAGAGCAAATGTTGAAAATCGTATTAAACCTACATGGCAGATGTGTTGGGCTACTATCAAAGCAAAGTTATTTAATGCACAGGATAAATCGGGAAGTTTGAAAGTGATTGAGCAACATTACCAACTTGGTAATGATCTATTTGAAAATATGTTAGATGGAACCATGGCCTATAGCTGTGGTTATTGGAATAATGCTAAAACATTGATGGATGCACAAAAAGCAAAATTTGATCTCATTGCACGCAAACTTGGGTTTCAAAAGAATATGAAAGTTCTAGATATTGGATGTGGATGGGGGGGCTTTGCCAAATATATTGCTGAAAAATATGGTGTACAAGTTGTAGGGATTACTCTTTCAGAAAATCAGGCTGCTTATGCAAGGGAAGTTTGTCAGGGGCTTCCTGTTGAGATTAGAGTGCAAGATTATCGAGATGTAAAAGAGACATTTGATCGGGTTGTCGAAATTGGAATGTTTGAGCATGTAGGTCCTAAAAATTATCGAGAATTCATGGAAATTGTACATCGTTGTCTGAATGAAGATGGAATGTTGATGCTCCATACCATAGGTAGTGATATGACGAAAGCTACGGGAGATCCATGGATTGAAAAATATATTTTTCCAAGTGGGCATCTTCCATCCATTGCACAAATTGGAACATCGATAGAAGGATTATTTATTATGGAAGATTGGCATAATTTTAGTGCAGACTATGATAAGACTCTGATGGCATGGTATCATAATTTTACAACAAACTGGCCAAACATTAAATCGGCATATCCAGACCCTTTTTATCGTATGTGGACGTATTATCTTCTTTCATGTGCAGGAGGCTTTCGCTCAAGAACTATCCAGCTATGGCAAGTCGTATTGGCAAAGCATGGAGTCCTTGGAGGCTATCAATCTGTACGATAAGATCCTGTATATAATTTAAAAGAGATAATTCTCAGAGCTTGACCATAGCAAAATGTCTTGCAAACAGTCAGAGTCCTTTATCGAGGAAAGAATCGATATGGGCGCGTGTTTCATAAGTGCGAGCCCTCTCTAGAAGAATAGGGGATGAAAACGATTCATCACTTTAAAAGGATATTCGGGATTAAGGATACAATCAGGGATCTTAAATTTTTTTGATATCAAAGATCAGTCCTGTTTGATCGCTTTTTAATATTTTCACGACTTCTTGCGCAATATGTTCAGGATTTAATAGTGTACTTGTATTTTCATTTGGAAAATGTTTTTTTCGCATCTCACTAAGGGTTCTTTGCGGAGCTAGTGCATTAATGAAAAGATGAGGGTACTCTTCCGCAAGGCCTTGTGTAAAATTAACAACTGCTGCCTTTGAAGAAGAATACACAACAAAATCTTTTCTTCCTCTTGAGTAAGAAGAAGAAGCGATGTTTAAAATATGACCTTTTTCTTTGACTTTGGCATATTTACAAGAGAAAATCAGACTTGTTAAATTAGAGCGAATGACGCCATCAATTTCAATTGGTGTTTGCTCTGCTAGTGGTTTTACTACTAATTGCCCCATGCTGTTAATCACACCATCTAATAGGCCGTACTCTGCATAGACGCGTTCAAAAATGGTTTTTGCAGCATCTGGATGTGATAAATCTGCAGAAAAAGAGGTGCTGCTACGAGAGATATTGATTACCTGAGCTCCCTCTTTTTCTAATTCTTTTTGAATACAGCAGCCGATGCTGCCAGTTCCTCCCGTGATAGCAAATATTTTACCATGCAAAGAAAAGTGCTGCGAATAATGGTTTCTTTTTTTCAATCGCAGTAATTGCTCTGCAATAAATAAGTCTATTTCTGTTGTGATTTTGATATTCTCTTCTGAACCATAGCTAATATACACAGGGTGTTTTAAGCGATGAATGAGAGAGCAATCATCGGTTCCTACAAAACCATCTAAAATGGCTTTTTCATGAGCTGATTTAATTAAAGGTAGTGAAAAACTTTGCGGAGTTTGCCCTCTGAAATATTCTGATCGATCAGGAATATCTTTTATTTGAAAGCCAT
>JACRBE010000043.1 GCA_016213235.1 Chlamydiales bacterium
AAACAAAAAAAAATCATTGAAGAGGAAGCTGAATTTTTAATTAATAAAGAAAGTAGTTTATTATTAAATAAGATAAGAACAGAAGAATTTCAGAAAATTATACAATCTTTACAGCTACTTTCTGCATGGCCGTCAGATCAATTTTTAGAGCTTTATGGAGGAGATTCTTATGGTCGATTGGTCGGGTGCGCTAGAATTGCATTTAAGATTGATAATGGTTGGCAGATGTTATTTGTGCGAGAGCAAGATGGCCTTGTGTTTAAAGATCAGGAATGGAAGCTTTCTGATTTTGGTGAGCATACAAAAAATTATCCGATAGCTGTTGTTGAAAAAATAACGCAAGAACACCTTGAATTACGGGTGTGGGATGTATCTGGATACGATTCTTCCATGGTGAAAATAAACATATACACTCCACAATCATCTGTTGTTTTAGAAAATGTTTTTGCACATATCAGACAAAGAACATTGCAATCTATATCATGTAAGATGAATAGTAAGAGCACTATTTTACGAAAAGGTGATTGGGTTTTACATACAAAATCTGGGTGGAGAGTATTACAATCTAAGGAAGATATTCATTCTTATATTAATTATCAGCTAGAGGGAGAGTTGTTTGTATTTGATGGAATTGACAAACAACGCAATCAAGGATTTTTATTGGGGAAATTATTTGATGCTACCCGTGGCGAAGTAAAGGCTATTCGGTTACCATTAATAGACAATAATGCAGTCGCTAAAACAAGTAAACCAGCAAAAGCAGTTAAAGTGCAGAAAGGGCCGCCTCCTGCAACTGATGGACTCGAAGAAGAATTGGATTTAATGGATGAATTATATTAAACAAAATATTTTATTTTTTCTATTAGTTACTTCTAGTGTTATCGCTCAATCCATAGAGGATAAGCTTGCTTCTTTCCAACAGGAAGATGGCGTGCAAGAAGAGGGGTTTTCGCATCATTTAAAAGAGACAAATCAAGAGTTAATGTTATTGAAACAACACTTATCTCTCTCTTACAACAAAGTAAAATTTTTGCAAGAAGAGGATGCTACTGATGAAGAATATGAAGTGTTGTTAAATGAAGTAAATGATATTAAGCAACAAATCAATCAAGCAGAATCAGATTTTCATCAGTTTGTGACATTACAATCGAAGATAGAACAAGAAGGATATGGTATATGGGATCAAGAAGAGATTACACTTTCCCAGTTAATCATGGAGTATGGATCTAGTGATTATTTATATATTATTGCGCCTGAGGTTAGTAATATTAAAATTAGCATGCATTCCACATTGCCTATCCCCAGAGAATCTTGGAGCAAGCTGTTAGATGTATTGTTAGCCCAAAATGGGGTTGGAATAAAAGAGATAAACCCGTTTACAAGACAATTGTTTTTACATAAACAGGATTTAGTCGCAGTACAAAGAATCGCATCGAATCCGATTCAATTAGATATTGCATCGGATAATGAGAGAGTAGCCTATATTTTTTCTCCACCGGTAGAACATTTGAAAGCGGCGTATTATTTTTTTGATCGATTTAGAGATCCTAAAAAAACATTTGTTTATTCTGTAGGAAATAAAATTGCCATTGTTTCTCTGAAAGAGGAAGTGAAAAAGCTACTTACTCTTTATGATACTGTATGGGAAAAAGGATGTGAAAAAGTTACAAAGGTAATTCCCTTAACTAGAATTACATCAGAAGAAATTTTAAAGATATTGAAAGCCTATTTTGGATCGCTTGCAGATGGGAATCGTTATGCAATGTCTAAAGGAGGCAATGAATTGTCTGCCCATTCTTTGAAGCAAGAAAATAGTATTGTTTTGATTGGAACAAAAGATGTTGTATCAAGGGCAGAAACAATTGTAAAAGAGACGGAAGCTCAACTAGAAGATCCGTCAGAAATGACGGTATACTGGTATGATTGCCATCACAGTGATCCAGTAGATTTAGCGCAGGTTTTAGACAAAGTGTATCAATCGCTATTACTATATGGATTAGAAGATGGGAATAAATCATCAAACAATAATGTTAATGTATCCACGAGAGTAGAAGTAACGGAAGAAAATGGGGGCCCTCCTGTATTTGAAGATCCAAGAATTATCAATCCAATAGCTCCGCCTTTAGTGGAGCCTGGTGTAATAGAAAAACAGGCAAAACCAGCAAACACGAATAATTTTATTCCATATCCTAAAACAGGATCTTTGATGATGGTCGTTCGCAAAGATACTCTGCCAAAAATAAAAGATTTGTTAAAGAGACTAGACGTTCCCAAGAAAATGGTACAAATCGAAGTGTTGCTATGTGAGAAAAAACTAAACCAGCATACGCAGTCTGGGTTAAATATTTTGAAACTAGGATCTGCTGCATCAAGCCAACACAATACAAGCATTGTTTATAATGCTTCTTCTACAACGCCTTTGAAGGGTTTGTTTGAGTTTTTTATTAGTAGAGCAAAACCAAATCATTATCTTCCTGCTTATGATATATCGTATCATTTTCTTATGGCACAAGAAGACATGCGTATTAACGCCGCGCCTTCTATTTTAACAGTGAACCAGACACCAGCAACGATTTCAATAGTGGAAGAAATATCTATTAACAATGGTGCAGCTCCTATTGAGACAAATAGTAACATTACATTTGAGAAATCTTTTACAAGAGAACAGTTTGGAATTACCATCGTTATGACTCCAACCATCCACGATCCGGATCCGGAGCACAATGAAGATCGCTCTTCCATTACGCTTGAAACAAATGTTACGTTTGATACTCCAAAAAGCGACAAGGATGATAGACCTAATGTTAACCGTAGACATGTTCAAAATCAGGTGAGAGTTCTTGATGGGCAAACCATTATCATAGGAGGGCTTAGAAAGAAAGTAGCAGAAGACAGAATGGAAAAAATTCCGTTTTTAGGTGAAATTCCGGGTATAGCAAAATTATTTGGCACGTCAAGAATGGACGATCAAACAACGGAGATGTATATTTTCATTACGCCTAAAATCATTTCTGATCCTAAGTTAGACTTAGATAGGATAGTAAGAGAAGAATTATTAAAGAGACCAGGAGATATTCCAGAGTATTTACAGCGATTGCTTGATGCAAAACAAAAGAAAAAGCAACGATTATTTGATCAAAGCTTCAAACTAATTTTTGGGAATTTAGATGCTGCTTATTGAAGATTTGCAACAATTATCACAACAATTTGGATTAGATTATTTAATTGATGTTAGCCAGTGTGCTTTTATAAAAAACAAAATAAAAAAGTTGCCCTATTCCTTTGTACAGCACAACATCATTCTTCCCATTGATGAAACAGAAAAAGATGTAATTTTAGCAGTAGCTTCCCCTTTTAATGTGCAAGCAATAGAAGAGGCTAGGTTTATACTTGGCAAAGATATAAAAGAAGTGCTGTGTCTTGAAGCGATTATTAAATCTGCAATTGAGTATTGTTATCATCAAAATGAAGAAGAAGCTTCTGCATATATTCAAAATTTGAATCAAAAACAAGAAGGGGAATTATATACTCAAAATGATCAAGAGTATGATCTATTAAATGAAAAGTCCGATTCTTCTGTTATAAGAATGCTTAATATGATTTTACTGGAGGCTTTGCAACTAAAATCATCGGATATTCATTTAGAACCAATAGAGCATGGGATGATTGTTCGCTATCGAATAGATGGTGTTTTACAAGCAAGGCATAAGGCTCCTAAAGAAATAGTGCATCAACTAGTTACAAGAATTAAGGTGCTTGCAAGGCTAGATATTGCGGAACATCGCCTGCCGCAGGATGGACGGATAAAGTTGAAGTTAGGTGATAGGGAGATTGATTTTCGGGTAAGTACGGTCCCTACTGCATATGGAGAAAGAATTGTTTTAAGAATTTTGGATAATAAAAATATTGTAATTGGGCTCGAGCATATTGAAATGGACGAGGAATTATTACAGGATTTCCAATATCATATCAGACAAAATCAAGGAATAGTACTTGTAACAGGTCCTACTGGTAGCGGGAAAACAACCACCTTATATAGTGCATTGTCACAGATTCAGTCAGATGAAGTGAATATTATGACAATTGAAGATCCTGTGGAATACAAGTTGCCAAAGATGGCTCAAATAGGGGTAAATCCTAAAATAGATCTTACTTTTGCAAGAGGGTTAAGGCATATTTTGCGACAAGATCCTGATGTAATCATGATTGGGGAAATTAGGGATAAAGAAACAGCAGAAATTGCCATACAAGCAGCGCTTACAGGACATTTGGTTCTTAGTACACTGCATACTAATGATGCTCCATCTGCACTAACGAGATTAGTGGATATGGGAATAGAGCCTTATCTACTTTCGTCTACCATTTTAGCAGTACTGGCGCAGCGTCTTGCAAGACAAATATGTCCTCACTGTAAAACAGAGCATATTCCATCACCACAGCAATTAAAAGATATAGGGTTAGAAGCGCATGAAGGTCCTTTTTACATGGGGCAAGGATGTGAGTGTTGTTTAGGGGTTGGTTATAGTGGAAGAATAGGGATTTATGAATTAATGAATATGGATAAAGAAATCAAACAACATTTGCTTCAAAGTCCTGATGCTAACGAATTAAGAGAAATAGCCAAATGTAATCATATGAAAACTTTAAGAGAAGACGGTGCAAAAAAAGCTTTGAAAGGGCTGACAACGGTATCGGAAGTAATTCGAGTGACTAGGAAAATATAATGCCTATTTTTGAATATGTTGCGCTAAATCACAGGGGAAAAAAGATAAAACATACCCTTAGTGCTGATTCTATTGAAACAGCCAAAGATGTTCTTCGAAAACAAAAGACATTAGTTACAAGTATATGTCCGATAAAGAGGCATAATTTTAATATTAAGCTGCCACTATCGATAAAGTTGAATATTACAAGGCAGATTGCGCAATTACTAAGATCAGGGCTTCCCTTATATGAGAGTTTATTGATTTTAGAAGAGAAGATTATCCATCAAAAATATCATTTTTTATTCATTGATTTATGCGATAGGGTTCGACAGGGTAGCGCGCTATCACAAGCTCTTGCTTGTTATGAGCGATCGTTTGATAAAATTTATGTTTCTATGGTTGCAGCGGGAGAAGAAAGTGGATCGCTGGCAGAAGTATTTGAAGAACTTTCTATCATGATAGAAAAAGAGCAGCGGTTAAAGAAAAAGTTGTCCTCTGCTATGATATATCCTGCTTTTTTAGGGATTTTTTGCTGTATTGTAATTTTTTCGATGTTCTTTTTTCTGATACCATCGCTTCGTGAGTTGTTTAATGGAAAGAATTTACATCCGCTGACAAAAAGTGTCCTTGGCATTAGCAGTTTTTTACAGGAATATAAAATTTACTTATTTCTAGGGCTTATTTTGGTTAATTTGTTTGTTATTATATTTATCCAAACAAAAGATGGGAAAAACATTATACAAAAAACAAGTTTAAAACTGCCGTTTATAAAAACGCTTATTATTTATGCAGTGATAACCAGATTTTCCAAAACAATGGCTGCATTATTGAAAAATGGGGTGCCATTGATTTCTGCGCTTAAATTATCAAAAGAGGTGATGCAGCATCACATGTTTATAAAAATCATCGACGATACAGTGCAGCAAATTGTAAAGGGAGAGAAACTATCTGCACAATTAGCGAAGCATAAAATCATACCATCGCTTATTCCGCGTATGCTGGCTACATCAGAACAGTCTGGGAAATCGAGTGAAATGTTTGCACAAATAGCAAAAATTTATGAAGAAGATCTAGAGAAAAACATTGAACAGTTTATTCAATTATTACAACCGGTATTAATTCTTTTTTTAGGGTTAATTGTTGGATTTGTGATATTATCTATCATGTTACCATTAACAGATGTTTCGTCATTTTTAAATTAGGGATTACAATGAAGAAAAAACAAAAGCGTAGCATGACGTTGTTAGAGATTATGGTTGTTATTTTCATCATAGGGATTATTGGCACGGTAATTGGTGTTAATATGAAGGGAAGCCTGGAAGAGGGTAAAGCATTTAAAAGTGAAAAGGGTTCTAAGCAGGTATATGAAATATTAACGCTAGAAATATCAAAAGGAAATTTGAAAATAGAAACACTTTCTCCTGCTGCGGCTATTGCTGCCATTAAATCATCGGGATTTGCAACGGATCCAGATAAATTGCTTGAGGATGGGTGGGGATTGCCTTATGAAATATTAAAAACAGAAGATCTGTCAGATATCAGGGTTATATCAGAAAATTTTTTCCAACATCTAAAAAAGAAAGGGCAAAAAATAACGGAGATTAAGAAAAAATATCCATGGATGGACAAAAGTGGTTGCATTGCCCTTGAGGAAGAGAGTTAGTTTTACCATTTTAGAGATTTTGGTATGTTTTTTATTGATATCGCTTTTTTCTGTATTTGTCTCATCTAAAGGGATGGACATCATTCATCAATATGAGTTTAATAGATCGATTAATCAAATTGCAGAGGAAATAGAGTTAACAAAATCTATAGCGATTACGTATCAGGCAAACATGGTCTTGCGTATGGCAAATACCGATGAAGGGGTAGCTGTGCAGCGGATCTGTTATGAGATACCGGACTCGTCTCTTTCCCTATTCAATACGACGCTAATAAAACATCTTTCGATACGCGAATCACCCATAGAAATAATTGTTACAAATGATGGTATGACAGGCGATCGTCAGATTGATATTGTTTCAAAAAACATGCAAGCATCCCTTATAATAAAAAATAATGGTCTTTTCCTTGAGTAAGGTTATTTCATTGTTTGAAAATCATCTTATTTATATAAGTTGAAGAAAAGGGGATTGTCAAAATGGATAAGTTTTTTTTAGCAGCGGTTTTTGGACCATTAATGATTATTTTTAGCTTGGCAAGACTTTGTTCTCATGAAAGAACTGCAGTGCTTGAATCTATACGTCAGGGCCCTGCATTAATTTGGATTATATCAATATTAAACTTATTTTTCGGGTTACTGATTATCAATACTTATCATGTATGGACGGCAACACTAGCAGTGCTAGTGCCACTTCTTGGATGGTTTTTTATAGTAAGAGGGTTCTTGTTGTTATTTCTCCATAAAAAAATGCTAAGAATTTTTCTTGAAAATCCAAGAGTGAATTTTGTGTCTAGTGTGATTGGGATTGTGTGGGGAATAGCTTTGACCATTTTTGCTCATTTTTAATTCCACTTTCGATGAATGAGATGAAATAGTCCTCTTTTAGAATGGCATCGACCATATCTACTTGAACAACAAAAAAATGATCAATTAGAGGATTTATTTCTAAAGGCTCATCGGATTGAATATCAATGGGATTTACTATGTTATAATCTTCGATGGAGCCTTTTTCTACATTATCATCAAAAAAGAAACATAAGGTAGATGGATCCATGGGGTTGATGTGCATTGGTTTTGCAAAGGGTTGTTTTTCATCGTTAGAAGACCAGTAGTAGAAATCATCGGATATGGCTAAGAAGCGATAAGATTTGATGATATCATATATTTCTTTTGCACTAGTGATAACCTGACTATCCAGGAACAAAATATTCTTTTTAAAGGATGCAATAGGCACTTGGACATCAAGGTTTTGTTTTAATGTTTCTTGTATATCGATAAGATCTTTTCCAAATGTTCTAAATACAACCGTATAATTGATTTTTTTTTCTTCCAGGAAATCAAGTAAGCGGTAAAAAGAGGGGAAAATATAGAAATTTTCAGTAGCGGTTTTTTGATATACCAGGTTCTTGTCGTTGCACGCCTGTTGATATAAGGCGGGGTGATGCGTTGCCAGATAAGGCAAAAACTGGGTAAGCAGTGTTTTTCGCTCTTTACTTATACTGGGATTAGCGCGGTCTCCCGGTGATAAGTGTTGATATACGTAATCATAATAATTAATTGGAATATGAATGCGGTTATTCCAACAGGCGCGATATCGTTTAGCTAACGCGGAATCAAGACAACTATCAATGCCCTTATTTTGTGCTTTATCAAAAGCAATAATTGTACGGTTTACATCAAGATGGATAATTAAATGATTGATTTCAGTAAAGCAAGTAGAGGTAAAGATGAGCAAAATGGAAAATAAAAATGGAAAGAATTTCACAAGTCTGCCGGCCATATCGAAGTTGGGTTTGAGTTTAATCGGATGCTATATTAAAATCGAGTGGAAAAATGATCGTTGATGTAGAGGATATATGAAACGTTTTCTCCCTTATTTGTTAGTAATTTTGAGTGTGAGTTGCATGGTTTTTGCTGGGGAGCAGGATTATGTAAGTAGCATGGCTGAATTGAAGGTGCGGCAGCCAGAATGGGTGCCAAAAGTGGTTCAGGCATATCCTGATGGCAGTCCTGCATTGGTTTGTTTTTTTTGTGATGATGATAGTGGCAATGTGGTAGCTACAAAACGAATAAGATTTTTTCAAAATGGGGATGTTGCAGAAGAGACAGATCTTGTTGAGGTGCAGGAAAATAGTATAGGGTACAAACAATGGAACAGTAAAATAGTTCCAAATGGGATATCTATTGCTTTTTATGAAAATAAAGTACCAAAAGAGATCACAAGTTACAAAGCAGGCGTTCCGGACGGGAATTTTAAAACATTTTATGAGTCTGGAAACATAAAAAGCTCGCAACTATATCAAGATGGAAAAAAAGTTGGACGAGGGTTGATTTATTATGAAAGTGGTACCATTGCAGAAGAGGGAGAATTCCAACAAGGATTGCTTGAAGGAGATTATGTTGTTTATTATGACAACGGGAACAAAAAAGCGAGCTTCTCCTATAGAACAGGGACAGTAGAAGGCATTGCCAGAGAATGGTATGAAAGTGGGTTAATTAAAGCGGAAAAAAACTACCAACAAGGCCTTTTACATACGGTATCTGAAAGATCAGCGGTAGTAGAATATGATGAAAATAGAGGAATTACAGAAGTAAAAAACTACCAGCAGGGCAACCCGCACGGTAAATGGTCTAGTTTTTATCCGAGTGGTAAGAGAAAAAATGAAGTAGAATTTATCCAAGGAAAAAAACACGGTAAAGAAATTTTTTATGAGAAAAATGGGGATATTATAGGGGAAGGTGCTTATTCACATGGTAAAAAAATTGGTAAACATTGGAGAAACCACTCTAATCGCAAACCGGCCTTGTTAGCTGTTTATGATGATTTAGGAAATACCAAGCAACCTGCGGAAGAGTTTAATGAAAATGGGCAGAAGATAGCATCATACCAAGAGCAAGATGGCGTTATAAATGGGGACTTTAGCAGTTGGCATGATAATGGTCAGATCAAGGCAAAGTATCATTATCAAAAAGGTAAATTTGAGGGAAAACAGGAAGAATTTTTCTCTTCTGGCAACAAAAGAAGAGAGGCTAATTATAAAAACCAACTAAGAAATGGTGGGTTTAAAGAATGGAGCGAAGAGGGTGTTGTAACTTTTGACGTAACATTTGTAGATGACAAGCCACATGGCAGTGCAATAGAGCGATATTCCAATGGCAATCTTAAGTCTTCAAAAATCTATGTAGATGGTATTTTGGAAGGAGAGCAAAAGCAGTGGTATGAAAATGGAGTCCTGCAGCTAAGTACAAACTATGAAAAAGGCGCATTACATGGAAAATGTAATCATTTTAATGAATCGGGAGATCTGGTTTTTGATGCGATATATGAACAAGGCCTTCCGGTAGGAGTGGTGAAATCTTTTTATAGTAAAGATGCCATAAAAGAGGTGCTTGTTTTTTCAAATGGCAAGAAAGAAGGGGTCTGTACAGAGTTTTATACAAATGGCCAAAAAAGGGTAGAGGGTTTTTTTGAACAAGATGTTCCGCATGGGAAATACATTGGATGGTATGAGGACGGATCCATATCTTTTGAAAGAGAGTTTCGGAAGGGGCTTCCTGTGGGCACTCAGAAAGAGTATTTTTCTCTGGACCAAAAAGCATCTGAAAATAAAGAAGGGTTGTTTAGAGTTACGAGCTTTAATAGCTTAGGTCAACTAGATGGAGAGCAAAAAACATTTTATCCAAATGGCGCTACACAAAGCGTGGTTATGTATCAAGATGGAATGTTGCAAGGTATGAAAGCTTTATGGGATCATCAAGGCGATTTGAAAGAAGAGGCCTGGTATGAGCATGGGAAGTTGGAAGGTAGATTTTTTGAGAAAGATGTGTCAGGCAGGGAAGTTATTTATTTTTATGAAAATAATAAAAAAGAAGGTCCTTACGAGATTTACTATCCTGAGAAAGACGAGGTTAGGGTAAAGGCTTTAGAGGCTTTTTATGTAAATAACAAATTAGAGGGCGAGCTGGTGGAATACAGTCCTTTTGGAAGTAAAGTAGCATCTACACACTATAAGAGTGGTCTGAAAGAGGGTCTTGCGCAGTTATTTAATGGACAGGGGCATATTGTCATGCAATTTGAGTATAAAAACGACAAACGAAATGGTCCCGGATATCAATATTTTACTAATGGAAACATTAGCAGATCTTCAATATTTAAGGATGATTTACTAGAGGGTGAAGAGAGAGTTTATTATGAAGATGGCAAGATTCAGGCAATCACTGAATTTAAAGATGGGATGCCACATGGATGGATGAAAACTTGGAGTCCTGAAGGGAAATTGGTATTTGAAGCAGAATATAAAGAGGGCAAGCGACATGGTAAGTTCAATAAATATTTTAGTGATGGCTCTTTAAAAATTGAGCAATGTTTTGAAAATGATGAGCTACATGGAGTGAAGAAGACATATGATATGGATGGAAGTGTGATTTCAGAAGTAGCATATGATCATGGTAAAAGAATATAATGTGCAAGAAATCAAAACACCCGATTTATATAAAAAATGGGTAATTATTAATGTTTAGAAGCCTCTAATCGATCGTTTAATGAAATAAAAGGTAAGTTTGGATTAAAAAAACAAGAGCATAGATTGAGATTAGAGGATGTTTTAATTAAAAAATCACATTTAGAGAGGAGAATGCAATCTATGACAGTTTCTTTTCCTTGTAGGTAGTAATAGTGGTTAGATACGTTTTTAACATTATAGTGTAGGGGCGATCCATCTATAGAGCGTATGGAATTTGTATAAGCGACAATGGGCCCATACTGCTTTTTTATGGCGTTTAAGAAATCTTCTGAATCGGTAGCCACAAACAGCCTGTAATCTGTTAGATGATGCTCTTGTATATAGTTGTCAATTGTGGCAAATATCTGCGCATAGGGCACAAAAGAAGCCTCATGCTCGGCATATCCTTGCATGGTTGTAGTTTTATCTGTAGCCCGATAGTGGATGCCAATTACAAAATGACTCTGAAAATGCTGCTGAGTAAACATATCTATTTCTGTTAGAAGGGCAGGTTTTACTTTTATATATTTTTTGATAATTTCATTCGCTCTATAGCGAGGCATCTGGAATTCAACAGTTTTAACAAACACAGCCATTTTGTCAGAAGACATACGTTTTTTTGTTCGCTTTAAAGGCCATAATAATTTGACCAAATTAGATTTGTGTTCAATTGGTTCAAAGTAATATTGCCACCAATTAGGTCCTATTTCTTTATCATAGTAGTGTCCTTTATCGCTAAAATCTACCATGTAATTAATGATCTTATGTTGTTCACAGTAGTCTAAAAAACCAATGACATTCATAAAGTTATGAAAAACACCACCACCATGATCAAACGATGGTAATATGTAGATTTTATCGCTATCCATGCTCCACAAGCAAGGCGGCAGTGTTATACAGAAAAACAAATAAATAACATTAGCTCGAAAATTCATGAATGATGGTCTCGCCTAGAGTTTTTGTCCTATTATAGACAATCTGTTGAAAAGATGCCTCATGAATATGGGAGCAAAAATGTACATTTTCTTCTAAGAAGATAAAGGCCCCCTTTTTAATAAGGCTAGAAGTGTCTAGGAAATGAAGCACACTCGCTTTGATTTCATTAAAGCGATAGGGGGGGTCAATATAAACCATATCAAAAACAAGTTGTTGTTTTGCAAGTTTATGTAGTGTAGTCAATACATCATAAGGAATTACCTGCACCTGTTTTGAGATATCAAGAGATGTGATATTTTGATGGATTGCAGCAAGCGCCAGCTTATGATTTTCTACTAAAAATACTTTTGCAGCTCCATGGCTAATAGCTTCAAAGCCCATGGCGCCGCTCCCTGCGAATAGATCGAGGAATATTGTATTTGGTAGTAGATGTTTATAAGCATTAAAAAAAGATTGGCGTACTTTTTCCGATGTTGGACGTGTTTGCTCTCCTTTAGGAGAATGAAGCATTCTTCCTTTGAAGATTCCGGATGAGATTTTCAATTTCAAGGGAGCGACCTCTATAGTTGAGATAAATGAGCGTGTTTATATTCTAACGCCATACATTTTTTTCTCAAATCAGAACCGCCATTTTCTGCACTATCAATACTGACTTTGATTTTTGCATTCATCCATGCTTGATTGATGGTCCCTTGAATAAACAAATCAAATGCATAAATAGAATTAGTAAATCCATAAATAATCAGGGGTGTTTGTGAGAACATTTCTGGAAAATGGTTAGTATTTGGGAAAATTTTTATTTGTTGTTTTTCCTTAAGAATAGGAGTGATATAAATATTTTTCAGCACAGGACGTTGTAGTTGTTTTACTTGTTTTCCCACAAATCTTGATAGTCCGGCAAGAGAGGAGGACTGTATTAATTTTCCTCGGTATTGATCGCTTAATTTTTCAAGTGAGCGAATGTTGCTTGCTTTTGAAACCGTGGCTGGATAGATAGAAAATGCTTTGGTATATGCTGCAAGCGCTTCATTAATTCTGTTTTGCCCTTTTGTAGTAGAGCTATATAAGCTAGCTCCATTACTAAGAAGAATTACAGTATGTACTTCGTCAGGAGTTTCTAATGTTTTTTCATAGATGGCATGTAATAAATTGCTGATATTTTTGGACGCAGTAGGGTGCTTATATCTATTTTTATTTAAAAAAGTTGTCACTCCATTTTGATATTTATCAAATGCAGAGGTAGGTTGTTGAGAAAATGTTTTTAATGTTCCATCATATATGAGCACATTAAAAGCATCATCTGGATGCATATAAGACAGAGATTTCGCAATAGCACTTGTATAGGCTTTGAATAAAGGCTGATCTGTAGATTCGTTGTTGTCGATAACGAAATAAACGTTTTGTTTGATGTGGTCGAGTCTTTCTTGAGAATAAGGTTTTAATTCAATAGAAAAATAATACCCTGTGCCATCTGGTTTTGCTGCAATTTTTATTTTTTTCGAAAACTCGTCAGAAAAGTTAAATGTTTGTAAATCTTCTGGTTTTGGTAGTAGGGCAAGTTGGTATCCGAGTAATCTGAGCTGCTGATTAATTTGCTTGGCACCATATGCCTGCCCAGAAAAAGCGACTAATTTTTTTCTATCTGTAAGTAAGAAGTCTTCTCGATCTTCTTTTGCTAAATTTTCCATGGCAAAAAGCAAGAAATCTTTATATTTAGTATCTGCCAAATTGTTTAAAATAATAGTTGATGTGTCAGTGATGTTATTGCTTTCTAATTGCTGCACTTGGGCATAGCAATTACTAAAATGTTCACTTGACATGCTGATAGGATAAACAACCATCATGCAGTCGTTGCAAGAGCTGATATGTTGGGGGGATAATGCATACTTGTCTTGTATAGGAATATATTCAACAATAGCAACAGCCTCTACTATATTCCAAGAATAGGCAGGTAAGTAATAATCGAATAAGTCCATGTCTGTAAGGATAGGGGAGATACTCTGTGGAAGAAAGTAAGAATTGTATTTTTCTTTTTCTTCACAAGATGTAACGCTGTCGAGTATAAAGCGATTATCAGCCACTTCGATGAATCGATAATGAGAAAATAATCCTTGAGGGCTTTGTATGAAGGTATGTTGTAATTTATAGATAGGGTAAGAATTGTTTTGGTCATCCGCTATTGTGTAGTGATCTTGTTTTACTATAGGTGTAAATGTATAGATCTCATTTTGAGCAAGATATATATCTACTATGCTATTTAAGATAGTATGAGAAGCAACTTCTATATTTGGTGAAAGGTGGTGGGATTCATAGGTGGATATGTCAGCAAGATAAGTGGGAGCTTTTGCAGATAGATTGCAATTGGCAGCAGTAGGGCAAAAAACATATTTACCAACAATCCGTGACGGCTGTTGTATAAATGCAATATATTGATCATGCAGGCAAGTAGCTAAATGATTGCAACTAGCTGGGTAACTGGTTGTCGCAATATCTGGTTGAAAGCTGCTTTGAAAAAAGAGAGTGTTTTTTGCTATAATATTTAATTTTTCTGTTGTTGCGCTAACCATGAGTAAAACAGGAGCTTTATCCATGTTTTTGACAGGTGATTTTGTTTTTATAAAAGCAACATGATTAATATGGCCTGAGAAAGCAGGAGATGGGTAATCATGTATACTAGGCATCGTAATTATTGTTATACAGTCACTAATAGAAAAAGAGATGTTTTGGTCACAAAAACCATTTGCATCAATAGGATTTGAGGTAGCAAGCGCAAGAAAATAAGTAGGAGCATCTTCTTTGGCTAAGGGAGGTTGTTTTATATCCATTTCTTTTGGGTAACGAGCGATAACAGGGGTTTGTTTGTCAAAAAAAACAAGCAAGCTATAGTTATCAATAGATATTTTATTTAATGGAAAGTAGCCATTTTCTATTAAAGCAATTGATGCAGACGTTAAGATAGGATTGTTTTTATATTCCATCTTATATGATTGAACATTCAACGCTGTCACTTCTGGCAGAGCAATACTGGATATGACAGGTTCTTTAGCGAGTATCGGATTAGATAATAATTCTAATGCCTTTGTTGGGTAGTTATTTTTTACGATTGGCAAGGGCAATAAACAAGAAATAGAAGGGGCAATGGTATGGTTTTGTTGAAGAGATGTTTTATCTATTTCTACAAGAGAGAGCAAATTATTATTGTTAGATATGTTAAAAGGCGGCAGAGCATCGATGCTTTTTTCTAGATTAAGTTGTTGTTGTATAATGTAAGGAGTTGTAAGCGTCATGCCAGGTTCTTGAAGAAAAGAAAGGTTTACAAGTTCCTGCTGTTGTTGATAGTGGTGAAGATAGGAAGCCTTTGGACAAGAAAAAGCATCATAAGAAAATGACATTTTATAAGGGTAATAACCATCTGTCGTGATGATGGAAACAAGTAAGTCCAATAATGGAAACAAAACAGTTTCTTCACTATGAAGTGAGGTGTTGTTTTGTATAACGATAGGGGTGTAAGTTTCATGTAAAACATAAAAGGCGTCATGGATGATAATAGGCTCTTCCAATGAAGAGATGTCATATACACCAATAGAAACATCTGTGTTATAAGCATAAATGCCTTGCCCAATCCAAGAGAAATAGAGCAAGGCAATAAAGGGAGTTTTAGTCATCAAAAACTCTTAATATGAATTTATGTTATCAATTTCATAAATACTGCGTTCAATTTGAGTTTGCAAGTAATCTGTCAAATTGGGCTGATTTTTTATTTCTGCAAATTTACTTAACGCTTGTGAGTTAAGTTCTTCTGCATAAGATAAACGATTTGCCTTATGTTCTATTTTTGCATTACTTCTTACGATTTCTGCATCTACATATTGCATATACAAATCATATGTAGCTTTTTTTGCCACATTTTGTTGCAGTTCTTTTTGATATTCAACAGTAGTTACATCTGAAGAAGCTTCAAAATCTTCTTTCAATCGGGTTAAAAAGAAAAGGTAACGAGTGTCTTTTTCATTTGTTGCTGCGAGTGATGTACGAAGTTTTGCATAATCAATAGCTGCTTCTAGATGTAGTGGTTCTGTATCCGCAGATTTTTTGATCTGTAAATCTTTTAATAAGCTAAGGACATAAGCAGCATCTTCAGGACTCATCGAAGAAGCATTAAACAATTTAAATTGTAATCGTGCTTGATGTAGCTTTGCATAGTCAACAGCATAGGAGTTAAAAGAATTAAATTGCTTTGTGATAAAAGCATACGTTTCTAGTGCATCTCTATCTTGATTTGCTGCTTCATAAGCTTTACCAAGTTCGAGCAATGTTTGTTTTTTTAATTTCCAATCCAATGATTGCTTTTGATGTTGCTGGCTTACTAAATCTTTAAGAACATTAATTTTAAAGCTTAGTTGATTATTTTGAGAAAGTAGCTCTGTAAACTTGATTACCTCAGATTCTAAATATAATGATTGTTCATCAATATCAAGAATGTTTTGTGTTTGATGTTGTATAAGAGCTTGCTCATAAATAGATACAGCTCTTGTAAATTCATCCGTAGTATAAGCGAGATTCTGACTTTTTACTCTATTATAATAGTGGCTTGCCAGCCATAATTTATTTTGTAATTTAATATCAACATCGCCTTTTGCTATTACAAAATAAAGGTGCGTTGCTGCCTTCTCAATTAAGACAGAAGCATCTTTATTTTTTCCGTTGAGTTCATTAGCTTTTGTTAGATAGGCATTATAAAGCTGCAAATGCACAGAAGAGGAGTCATTTAATTCAGGATTAATTTCGATTGCTTTTTCTGTGTGTTCATAAAATTTTGCAGGATCAGCGCTTGCTTTTTGATAGCAAAGGCCCATTAAAAAATGAGCTTCTCCTAAAGAAGGATCATTTTCATAAGCCACAATGTATTGAGTTAAGGATTTCAATGTTATATCATACTTGTCTAGGTCATAGGCTGTTTTTGCAAACAACAATCTACAATCCTTTTCTTCTGATACAGATAAAATATTCCCAGATTTTTCTTGTGCTTGTAGCGTAGCTGCAAGATCGGTGTAAAACTCTGCTTTTGTATAGCTTGTTTTTTGATCTGCAGTTTTAAGGTAATTAACAGCAGTAGATAAAAAACATTTCCAAGCAATAGAGCGTTGTTTTCCTTGAGGATAACTATTTAAGTAGGTTTTTAAGGAAGTATAGCTTGTTTTCCAATCTTTGTTCTCATGAGTTATTAACCCATATTCTAATATTAAAGATTCTTGATCTTCAAAATTAGGATAATTTTTCATGATGGATTCTAATTCTTGCTGTGCAGATATAAAGTCTCCTTTATTTTTCAGCAGCATAGCATGAATAAATAAAGCCTGTTTTAATTCATCTGCATCTTTATAATTGGTATTTAAGTCGGCAATTGTTTGGTCAAATAGTATGTTATTATTTAACTTTTGAGCGCAACTAAGTAGCATTAAAAGAGCATTTTTATGTTGTAAAGAGCCAACAGGAGCAACTTTTACATATTTTGAAAGATGGATTTCAGCGGTGGCATAATCTTCTATACCAAAACAGCTTCTTCCAGCAATATATTCTAATGTTGGTTTATGCTCATCGGATATGCCAAGTACTAATTGTGATTGTAGTTGAATCACTTCGGCGAACTGATTATTTTGGAACAGCAACACAATTTGATTAAATAATGCCTCATGTTGTTTATTCCCTTTTAAATGAACTACTTCTCCAAATGTTTGAATTGCAGCAACCTTGTCATATTTTGCTTGAGCAGTTGCAGCTTGGAATAACAAATCCTCTTGTTTATCTGGATGTGTTTTAGCAAGATCTCCATAAAGCTTTGCAGCTTGAGGGTAATTTTCTATCAACGTATAGATTTCTGCTAGAGCAAATTCACTTTGTTCTTTGAATGGAGAATTTAATAGGTTCTCATAAATATCTTTTGATTGAGATGCTAACTTTTTCTTTGTGGCAGGTGTAGATTCTTTTAGTGATTCCCTAAATAAAGATTCAGCAATTAAAAAGTTCAACTCTGTTTTTCTTTCTACAATGCATGATTTTTGAGAATATAAATAACTCTCTCCTTCTTTGTATATCTTATCGAATTGGTTCAATTCATAATAACATTGCAGTTTATTGATAATGATTTTTTCTAGAACGTCTGTTTGTTTAATTTGTTGATAAACATCGAGAGCTTTTTCATAGGCCGATTCTTGTAATAAAAGATCAGCATATAATCCTCTTAACTGGTCGTTCATTTTGCTGCTGGGATGAGAAGAGAGAAACTCCTCAATTTGTTTTTTTACTAATTGGAAGTCTTGATCTTTCCAAAATTCCGCAATACGACGAACCAAAAAAGCCTCTTCTTGATCTTCAATCAAAGAAGCTGAAGGTGCAGTTTTTTCAGCATGTCCATACAAGGGGAAACAAGCTAATGTAGTGTAAACAAATAATGGAAGTTTAGATAGATTCTTGGGTTTTCGCATAGTGACACCAAACTTGGGTTTTTCAAAATCTTTTTGTTTATTTCCTTTATGGCCTGATATGGGAATAAAAAAAAAGAAAAAAAACACAAAATGGAGTAGATTTTCTTATTTTTTTACATTTGGGCAAAAATTTCCTTAATGCCATCATCATATTTTTGCATTAATTCTTGCGCTTTTTGTGGATGAAGGTGGAATAGTTTTTCATAAATAATTAAAGCATCTGCATGTTGATTTATTTCCAAATACAGCTTACCTAATCGATATAAGATGGTTTCATCGCCCGGCCGCAGGTGATTTAGTTTTTCATATTGATGGATTTCTTCTTGTTTCATTTTTAAATTGCGGTAGCAGTAAGCTAGTTGTGCCTGTACCCATGGATCATCGGGAGATAATCGATCGATGATTTTTAATTCTTCAATAGCAAGCTTTGTAATATGGGAAAATTGGATATCAAAGCGTTGTTGGTAGTAAGACTTGAAAAGAGGATATAATTTTTGATTTTTATATATTTTTGACATAGCAATGTATGTTTTAGCAAGATTGCTATGATATTGGATGTTTAATGGACTTATTTTAATTTGAGCTGTTTGTATATCAATAGCGCTGAGCATTAACCCTTCTTGCAAAAAATGTAGATCTTTTCCTGTAAAAGGATCCAGCATATGTTTTATAATCGGCACTTTTCTAAGAGGATTCCAGAGATCTGGTTTTTTATCTAAAATGTAGATAAGAGAAAAAATAGCACTAGATAAGGACTGCTGTTTATTAGCATGGTCAGATAGATAATGGGAGCATTCTTCAAGATACATCTCTTTTAAAGATAAAAGTTGTTCTGGTTTTTTTGCATGAAAATAGTAAGAAAAGATAAGATAAGCAAAAAAAGAAAAAATCACAACAGATATAGCTACAGCAAGATAGGTAGAGGTTGGATACCAAATGTATAAAGAAAAAATCATGAGCAGTTCCATGCTTATTGCAAACAACATGGAAAAATGAAAAAGCAGGTGCGAAGAGAGTATGGATTTCAATTGAGTTAATGTTTCAAACGAGAGTTGCTCTATTTGCTTATGTGTTTGATTAGAAGATGTTTGCATAGTGAATGTCTTTGTTATTTATTATGAATACAAAAAAATATAATTGCCTGTTTATTCACTAATGTACAAAAAGAAGTATTTTTCGAATATAGAAAGGGCACCCAAGTGCCCTAATCTTTAGGTAGAAATCATATAATTAATTACTTTTTGCGATACACCAGCATTTTCTAGTTCTTGTACTTTGTCTGTTGTCATTTTGTAATGACTGTTTGTCTTTTGAATCATGCCAATGATAGTATCATCGGAAAGTCCTGATTTAGACATTTTTATCACATCATCATAACTTAGTTGCTGATTGTTATCGATTCGGTCTAGTGTTTGTGGGTGTTGTCTTTCCATTGTTTCTCTATCTTGTGCATCTAATGCGCTTCCAATTAAAGCCCCACCGATTACCCCAACAGCGCCGCCGATGAGGGCTCCTTGTCCTCCGCCGGCAATGCCACCTACAGCAGCTCCAAGACCGCCGCCTGCCAATATTCCTGTTTGTGTTTTTGTTTCACACCCCATTAAAAGGATACCTATCATGGATAAAGAAAGTATTTTTAACTTCAACATACATACTCCTATATTTATTATTTGTATTTTTACAAATAACATAAAAAAATATAGTTGCAATGATTTTTTTAATCTCTTGGGTCTAATTCCTCGCAGCTTGCTGCGACATTGATTTTTGTGTAAACTGGCTGTATACGAGCGAGTACATACATAAAAACCTCAGTTATGGGTTTCTGGGCAGATCTAGCTAACGACCGGGTACCATCGCCTGAGGAATAGGGCTATGCCTGTGATACACCTACAAGTAAGAGTGATGCTTTTCCGGCTAGTACGGTAAAGCATCCGGCAATGAGGACATATTGCTAAAATGTTCAAATTGGTTTTTCGCAATTCCTAATCTTTAAATCGATATCCTACGCCACGAACAGTATCAATCCAATCAAAATTAGGGCCTAATTTTTTTCTTAATGCTGCAATATGCACATCGATATTTCGATCAACGACAAATGCATCATCATTATGGATATCATCTAATAACTGGTTTCTTGTAAGTACCTTACCACGGTTTGTTAATAAACGTTTTAAAATACCGAACTCTGATAAAGTAATGGTAATAGATTTGTGCTCTTTTTTTAAGAGATACCGATCAATATCTAATGTAAAATTGCCGAATTGAATCGTTTTTGGCGCTTTATCCGTTTCTTTTGTTCTTCTTAATACGGCTTTTATTCTTGAAAAAAAAACTTTTGGAGAGAATGGTTTAGATACATAATCATCGGCGCCGAGTTCAAGACCGAGTACAATATCAATTTCATCATCTTTTGCAGTTAATATAACAACAGGGATGTGTTTTAAATCAGAATTGCTTTTAATTTTTCTACATACATCAAATCCATTTTGACCAGGCAACATGATGTCTAAAATAACTAAGTCAGGCCGCTCTCTTTCTACAGCACGAAAGCCATTAATACCATCTACTTCTACATGCAGTTTATAGCCTGCAAGCTCTGCATGCAGCTTAATTAGCGCAGCAATATCTTCTTCATCTTCTATGAGTAATAGTCGTTTTTTTTGGCTCATAGGGTACCTCTATTTTTAATGTTCAATATTTATGTAAAAAAGGAACTTTTGCTCATTCTAAAAATCTAAAGAGATTTTTACCATGAAAAATTAATACAATCTTGATTTTTTTAATGATTCTCTTGGTTTGGGATCACTAGTTCTTGTCCTACTACAATTAAATCACTTTGCATGTGATTGGCCTTTTTTAACATCTCAATGCTAATTTGATGTTTTTTTGCTATTTTTTCTAAGGAATCTCCTGCTTTTACTATATAGCTTCCTTTTGTATCAAGCAAAGAAGTGAGGTCATCTTTTACCTGCTTCATTTCTTTGATTACATTATTTTGCTGGCGCATGAATTTTTCTAATTCTAAAAATTTTGACTTATACTCTGTTAGCGCCATATACATTTCTTTTGAATGGTCCTGATACTTTTTGAAATCCTGCAAGATTTCTGTTTGTTTTTTCTCCATCCGATCGATTTTTTTATCTAATTGAGATGTCTTTTCTTCAAGAGTTTTTAACATAGTGGCATATTCATCAAAAGTTTCTTCCTTTAATATGGAGATGCTATCGTCATGATTTACCAACTTTCCTTCTAAAATATGTAATTCCATTTGATGAGTATTTAAATCATGCTTAATTTCTTCGAGGTCTGTACGAATTTTATGCATAGAAACCTCTACTCTCTCTTTTTCCTGTCTTGAGGTAGAGTTGATGGTTGTACATCCCATCATAATCAGGGGAATGAAAATAACAAATTTACTTAACATAATTATCTAATTGAACCGCTTTGTTGGTCATAAATTTTAAATTCTACACGTCTATTTTTTGCTCTTGCAGAAGAGGTAATTCCGTGTACTAACGGGCGTTCTTTTCCATAAGATATAGTATAGAGTTGATTTGGGTTAACCCCTGCTTTTATTAAAAGGCCTCTAATATAATTAGCTCGCTTAGCTCCCAGAGTTAAATTATAACTTTCAGAAGCGCGATCATCGCAGTGACCTGCTACAAATACATAAACGTTTGGATGTTGTTTTAAATAATCCGCGATGCTTTGTACTAATTGTAGTTGATCTTTTTGTGATAAGATGTGTTCGTCGGTATTGAAATGCAAATTTTTAAAAATGGAGGCGAGTTTATTTGAAGGATCTCGGAATTTGTCGATACCTGGAACTTTTGAGCCCACGGCGCCTGGGTCATCTTTTGGTTGTGGCGCTGTATAGTCAATATATTGTGTGTTTAAGTCATTGTCTTGCAGCGCAATAAACTCTTCTGTTTGAGGTCCATAAAATTCTGCTGCTGACTGAACAGATTTAGAATCAAGATCTTTACTAAAAAGAGATTTACCCTTTCTATTTAAATATCTTGCTGCCGTTTTTGTTTCTTCCCACATATCAGTGGAATGCTGGCAACCGGTTATAAAAAATATACAAATAACAAATAAATAATGTTTCATAGCCCCTCTACTTTAGTATCACTTCCCATGAAGGATAATGTTTGATCCCTTCACCACTTGTAATTTTCATTGGTTTTTGATCATTTAAATTAATGATAAAAATATCAGATTTCGGAGTAGTTGTATTATATACCAGATGTAAGCTGTTTGGCGCAAAGGAAGGATTTTCTTTATCACCATCCCCAAAGGTTAACTGATATTCTGCTTTTTTCTCAAAGTCATATATCCAAATCTGACGAGCTCCTTCTGTTTTTGCGCAATAAGCAATTTTTTTACCATCGGGAGACCAGCAAGGAGATGTGTTTTCTTTGTTCTTTGTTGTAATGCATTGGATGTGAGGTAGAATATTACTATTAGTAGCGGTGCTTAAATCAATAATGTAAATTTTAGGCGTATGGTCTTTATCTGATACGAAAGCAATTTGCCTGCCGTCTGGGCTAAAGGTAGGAGAAGCCTGTACAGATTGAGGATAAGAGTATAGCTGAATAGGTTTAGATAAAACTCCTTTATCCGGATCAAATTGTTGAACAAATAAATCAGGACGACCCGCAGCATCAGAAATATAGGCGATATGATCAGATTGTTTAGAAACGGCAGGCAGTAATTGATTTCCTCTCAAGTCAACAAGGGGCATGCCTTTGGACTGCCCTATCACGCTATAATAAATTTTTGGTTGTCCATTTTTATAACATACATACATAAATTGGTTTTTATTTGGGAAAAATTGAGGACAAATAGAGTAACTATTTTCTTTTGTTAACTGCTTCACTTGTTTCCCATCATAATCCATTATATAAATTTCAGAGAGCCAATTTTGCTCAGTTCCTCCTTGATTTGCATTGCAATAGGAGTAAATGATTTTTGTTCGTGCAATGCCATCTATACCATATATTCTCTTATGTATGCTGTCAGAAACCTGATGAATAAGATTTCTATCTTTTTGGATATCCCCAGATAGAGAAACATCTTGGAAGTTTGTCAATGTGGAAGAAGCAGCATCGAATAATGAAAGTTTTAAGATGTTTTTGTCTATTTTTCCAATGATAAGATGTTTAATTGATAATTGCTTTAAGGTGTCTTGATGCAGAGCATTTTTTGTGTTTTGATGAAAGCGTTTGTCGATTTCGGAATTTTGAGATACTACATGAGAATGCCCATCTAGTTCAAAGTCGGTTTTCATGATCATGGTTAATTCATGAACATATTCGAAAGATAACATAGAATCTATCTTTTGAAAGGATACGATATAAAGAGGGTTTTGTTGTGGGTAGAGGGCTAAATAAACAACGGCATCTTCTTTAGAAAAGAGACAACTTGTTAAGAGGAGGGAAAAGAAAGTGATCCATAATTGTTTTCTCATGTTTCCTCACGAAAAATAACTGTTAACGCAATCGGCTCATCAGCTAATTTTGGTAAGTACAGCTTAGGCAACTCTTCTTTTAAATAATTTGCGTTTTGTATGCTCTTCGTATGAATGATTTGAATATTAGCAATCTTGCCATTTGGTTGTACAGTGATACTTACTTTAATCTCTCCTTTTTCTGGTAATTGCAAGTTGTTTTGGAAATAAGAAAATAGCTCACCACAGTCTATCTCAGGCTGCGTATGATCGTTGGATGGTTCAATAGAAGAGAGTTGAAGAGGTTTTGGGAGCTGAACATTGTTTTTTGGTAATTCTTTTTGTTGCAGTTGTTTTAAGTTTTTATCTAATTTGCTTAGCAACTGTTTTGCTTTTAATTGTTTTGCATTCTTTGGAGTTTTAATTGCAGGTTCTTCTACATTTTTTTTAACAGTAGGTGTTTTTGGAGTTTTTTGTTTTTGTGTAGGAGGAGGTTTTACTTCTTTTACTTTATTAGTAGGTGCTGGTTGCTCTATTGCTGGCACTATAAAAGATTCTTTAATGGAGCGTACAATAATTTTGTGTTTTTGCTCTTTTTTTGGCGGTTTTATGAAGTAAGATGGCACGAAAAAAGCTGCAAGATGAAAGGTGAAAACAATGCTCCAAATAATATAAGAATAGTGTAATTTTCTCATTTTGATTGCAGAATCACATCCATTTCTTTAAACCCGGCTATTTCCAAACTTGTCTTAACTGCTTGATAGGTTCCAAAGTATGCATGTTGATCGTGATATAATTTAGGACAACTTTGAGGAAATTCTTTATAGAGCTTTAGCAATAAAGGCTGGAGTTGATCGATGGAAATAAATTGATGATTGATCATGATGCGATTGTCTTGCAGCACTGTGATGATAATAGGATCTTTTTCCATATAGGAGATCTGCTGTTTTTGTTCAGAGGGTATTTCAGAAGGAGCAAGGCTAATTTTATCTAGTTCAATGAATGGGGTGATAAAAATAAATAAAATAAGTATTACGAATAAGACATCAAGTAGTGGTGTTAGATTAACAAGAGAGCTAAGGTCATCATCATCGAGGCCTTGATTGCGATGTTTCATTGTTTTAACTCCACGTTCCTATATTGCAACTCAATATGGGAGAGTAGGTCGTATGCAAAATGGTTCATATCGGAGTAAATGTTTTTTATCATATTTTTTAGATAGCTATAGCAAACAAGAGCTGGTATTGCAATAACAAGGCCAAGTACAGTTGTTGCAAGAGCTGTAGATAATCCGCTTAAGATAACGGAGTTAGATTGAAAAGATCCGCCACCGTTTTGCATCTCAAATAGACTAATTAAAATGCCCCATACGGTGCCTAATATGCCAAGAAAAGGAGCCAGGGAGACAATCATAGAAAGGATAAATAAGTTTTTTTCAAGACACTTCACCTGTTTATCGATAAGGGCATTTAATTGTAGGTCAATAAGCTCGATATCAGATTTTGTTAAAAACACGTTGGTTTTTGTTTCACCTATGTCTTTTGATAAAAAGAAATGGTTCTTTTTCAAGATATCAATAACACGTTGTTTGACATTGAGATAAATTTCTGCATAAGGATTCACAATATCTCTCCAAATAAATTTCGGAAACAGATCGGTTGGGATTTGTAAGATATTGTTTTTTTGTTTTTCTAATGCCGCCTGAAATTGTGGAGATGATTTTTTTATTTGATATAATACCCATGATTTTTGAATTAATACAATCCAGCAAAGAATGGATAAGAAAAAGAGTCCCATAAAGATAGCTTTCCCAAAAAAATCAGAAGCAGCGTAGGATTTAAAAATTAATCCAGAAATAGCAATATAATGCATAATTTGTATGTTCCTTGTAAACGTAAGATAAATGGAAAAGAATTTTTCTTAAAGGATAATTAACATGTATATTGATTCTCATGCTCATATTACTAGCGATGAGCTATATCCAACTGTTGAAAATATTTTACAAAGAGCAAAGCTAGCAGATGTCCAATATATTTTAAACATTTGTACCGATGCATCCACTTTGCAAAGAGGATTAGAGGTGCATCTAAGGCATCCTTGGGTGATGAATGCAGGAGCAACGACTCCCCATGATGTACTTACTTTAGGAGAAAAGGACTTTCTTCTTTTTGAGAAATCGGCATTATCTGGCAAACTTGTAGCAGTTGGGGAAACGGGATTAGATTATCATTACGAGCGCTCCCCAAAAGCACTCCAACAAGAATATTTAATTCGATATTTTGATCTTGCAAAAAGAGCGAATCTCCCTGTAGTGATCCACTGTAGAGATGCATTTGAAGATCTATTTAGCATGGCAGATAAGTATTATAGAAGTAATCGCGCCATTTTACATTGTTTTACCGGCACATTGGAAGAAGCAAAAGAAGTGGTAAAAAGAGGATGGAAGATCTCTTTTAGCGGTATTGTTACCTTTAAAAAGTCGGAAGACTTAAGACGAGTGTTTTCTGAGATACCCATGTCTTCGATTTTAATAGAGACAGATGCTCCTTATTTGGCTCCCGGCAAGTATCGGGGGAAAATAAATGAGCCAGGCTATATTACAGAAACATACCGATTGATTGCTGACCGTTTATCTATCGATGTGGGTCATCTATGTAACATAGTTGTTAACAACTTTCAATCCATTATCACTGGCTGATCTGGTGTTTGTTAGATTCGGAAACAGCACATGGCAGAGCAGAACCATGGAATGAGTTGTATTTTTATTACGAGAGCATTGAAGTTTTTTCTTTTTCAAAAACGATAAATTATCGATGATGGCAAACACACAGTTTATTTTTGATGGAGATCTATGACTGGGAAAACATATCTGGTACCGCGGGCATTTATCTGGAGACGAGTGCATTCTTTAACAGGATTGCTCATTGTATTATTTTTGGTAGAACATTTGCTAACAAACTCTCAAGCTGCACTTTTTTTTGGAGATGATGGCAATGGTTTTGTCAGAGCTGTAAACGCTATTCATCATTTGCCTTATCTTTCTGTTATAGAAATAGTATTAATTGGAATTCCTATTTTATTTCATGGGATGTTAGGGATTCGTTATGCCTTTATGGGAAAACATAATGCTCATCGCAGCGACGGTACAAAACCATCCATGCGAGAATTTGGGAGAAATAGAGCTTATAGTTGGCAGCGCTACACTGCTTGGATCGTGCTCATAGGTATCATAGGTCATGTAGGATTTATGAGATTTTATGCATACCCTCTTGTAGCAAAAGAAAATGGGCATGAGTCTTACTTTATTCGATTACATATGGATCCTGGTCTTTATACGGTTGCAAAGAGACTACATGTAGAGTTGTTTGATCAAAGTCAAATTGATGAGAAAAAAAGAGAGTTGCAGGAAATGGATAGTAAAATGATGGTTTTACAATCCAACATGGCAAGTGTAGAAAATAAGCTAATGCAGGAGATGTCTGAAAGGCAAGAGATCAGCTATGATGCGGAAAATGCCGCTATGTTAGATAGCATGCAAACATGGAAACAAAAAAAGCAGTGGGTTGCAGCATTAACAGCAAGGGGTCTTTATCAGGGGCAGGTGATTGGAGTAGCAAGCGAATTTGGCGATGCAATTTTATTGAATGTAAGAGATGCATTTAAAAATGTTATCGTTGCAGTGTTATATACTATCTTTGTGCTGGCGACCTGTTTTCATGCATTTAATGGACTGTGGACATTTTGTATTACATGGGGTGTGATTTTACAAGCTAGAGCTCAATCTCGCATGGTTAATGTCTGCATAGGGATTATGGTGGTTGTTGCACTTCTTGGACTAGCATCCATTTGGGGAACATATTGGGTGAATTTAAAATATTAATCGAAGGGAAAAAGCATGAGTTTGGCTCGAAAGAAAAAAGAAGTAGTCGTCGTTGGGGGGGGGTTAGCGGGCCTTGCTTGCGCGATGAAATTAGCAGAAAATGGCTGCCATGTGAAATTAATATCTGTTACGAAGGTAAAGAGATCTCACTCGGTTTGTGCACAAGGGGGAATTAATGCAGCGGTGAATTTACGAGGAGAAGGAGATTCTCCTTATATTCATGCGTATGAAACAATTAAAGGGGGGGATTTTTTAGCAAATCAGCCGCCTGTTCTTGAGATGTGTCTAACTGCACCTGCTATTATTGAAATGCTGGATCGCTTTGGCTGTACTTTTAATCGCTCTCCTGAAGGAAATCTTGATTTTAGAAGATTTGGTGGCACTTTTTATAACCGTACTGCTTTTTGTGGGAGTTCTACAGGGCAACAAATTCTTTATTCACTTGATGAACAAGTGAGAAGATTTGAAGCAGCGGGTATGGTAGAGAAGTATGAACATCATGAGTTTATGCGCCTTATCTTAGATCAACGTGGTTGTGCAAGAGGCATTGTAATGATGGACCTGTTTTCCATGAAATTAGAAGTAGTAAAAGCAAATGCCGTGGTGGTGGCTAGTGGCGGGCTAGGATATATTTTTAAAAAAACAACAAACTCTACCTTTTGTACGGGAGCTGCCAATGGCAGGTTATTTATGCAAGGCATGAAATATGCTAATGGGGAGTTTATTCAGATTCATCCAACATCTATACCGGGCCATGATAAATTGCGTTTAATGACAGAAACGTTGCGTGGGGGTGGTGGAAGAGTGTGGGTATGGGGAGATTCTTCTAAAACAGTAAAAAACCCGGAAGGACAAGATATTGTTTGTGGTAAAACGGGAGAACCTTGGTATTTTCTTGAAGAATTTTATCCAGACATTGGTAATTTAGTTCCTCGAGATATTGCATCAAGGGAAATTGTACAAATAGTAAAAGCAGGTCTTGGTGTGGAAGGAAGAGATCAAGTTTATCTTGATGTAACTCATTTTAATCAGGAACTGCAGAAAAAATATGTTTCTGTATTTGATATTTATCGTAAATTTACCGGAGATGACCCAAGAGAAAAACCAATGAAGATCTTTCCTGGAGTTCATTATTCCATGGGAGGAGGATGGGTAGACTTTCCTGCTGCGGATGATGTGGATCGATGGACAAGATATAGACATATGACCAATCTGAAAGGATGTTTTAATGTTGGAGAATCAGATTATCAATATCATGGAGCTAATCGACTGGGTGGCAATTCATTGATGTCTTGTATTTTTGGAGGGCTCATTACAGGGATTGAGGTCCCAAGATATATTGACAATCTTGATCAAACTTATGATGAACTCACGCCTCATTGTTTTGAGGAAGCGCTTGCCAAGGAACAAGCATTTAAACATGATTTATTATCTCGTAGAGGCAATGAAAACATTCATGATTTGCATGATGAACTAGCAGATTTAATGGTAAAAAATGTAACTGTTGTGCGTCATAATGAAGATTTGAAATATGCGATGGAAAGAATTAAAGAGATAAGAGAGAGATATCAACATATTGCTCTTGATGATACAGGTCAGATGCTCAACCAAACATATACGCTTGCTAATCAATTTAAAGCGATGTTAGAGCTTTGTCTTGTCATTACTAAAGGGGCATTGTTAAGGGATGAATTTAGAGGGGCGCATTTTAAACCGGAGCATCCAGAAAGAGATGATGCTAACTGGCTTAAAACAACCATTGCCACTTATGATGAAGCGGGGGGTGAGCCAAAAATATCTTATGAACCTGTTGACATTAGGCATGTAGACCCGGTAAAAAGAAAATATGTGAAAACACATGATATTCCGGAAATAAAGAACATACCAAGTAATATGTTATTGCCCATTTAAAGGATCTTTATGAAACAAATGTTTATACTAAAAATTTTTAGGGGCATTCCCAAACAGCAATATTGGGAAGAATTTGAATTAGAAAGAAAGCCTTTTTACAATGTAATATCTGCATTAATGGATATACAAAAGCATCCGGTGAATCGCAGAGGGCAAAAAGTAGAGCCTGTGGCATGGGAGCAAGGATGTTTGGAAGAGGTGTGTGGGTCTTGTTCTATGTTGATTAATGGCAAACCACGACAATCGTGCACAGCAATGGTTGATGATATTATTCAAAAAACAGGCTCCACAACTATTACGCTAGCGCCATTTTCCAAATTTCCTTTGGTTCGAGATTTGCATGTAGATCGATCAACAATGTTTGATGATTTAATTAAGATAAAAGGATGGATCGATACAGAAGGATCTCCAACCAATAGTTTTGGTCCTCGTATTTCTCAGAAAAAACAGGAAACCATGTATGTATTATCTACATGTATGACATGTGGATGCTGTTTAGAGGCGTGTCCGCAAGTTAATAATCGCTCGAAGTTTATGGGGCCGGCAGCTATTTCTCAGGTGCGCTTATTTAATTTAAATCCTACGGGAGGGATGCAACAGGAGGAAAGATTGCATCCATTAATGGGAGAAGGTGGCATTGCGGATTGTGGTAATGCGCAAAATTGTGTGCAAGTATGTCCTAAAGAGATACCTTTGACAGAGTCGATTGCTGTGATGGGGCGCGAAGCGACAAAGCAAGCGGTTAATGATTTTTTCAGTTCTCCTGAAAGAAACTAAATAGCAAGAGCTGCGGGTTCTCCTCAGTTTTAGTCAGAGTGTGGTGTGCAAAGTCAACATACACAACAATGCGAATATAAATTTATTGTTTACAAAAATGTATAAAACTTTGATTTTACAGTTAAATACTCAGGAGATAATATGCGTATTCCACCTGTTGGGAATAATAATTATTCTACTTTTGGCTCTAATCCTCCGCCAACACCAGCTCAGATTGTTGACGATCTGGATGGTTTTGCAGAATTAGTATCAAGTACGACGTTTCCTGTAAGCGCTGGACAGACGCAAGCGCTTATAGATTATTCGAGGATGATCGTATCAAGCGCACAGGAAGCAGGGCTTAATTCAACTATATGCGGTATGACGGATGTTTTGGCAGCGTCTGTTATAAGTTTAGTTTCAGCAACAACAGTCGATGCTTTTAATTCGGAGTTAGCAGCAATAACCTGTGGAATAGTACCGGTATGCATTGAGGCGATACAACAAAGTGAGTAAGTGTTTTGACTATTCTAATTGATTGCTCCCTATGTCAGCATAGTTGACTTGTATGGTAGACGTGCGATGAGGATTGTTTAGATGGATTAAAGCGCTTTCTAAATGGTAATAGTTGATATGGTATGCACTAAATTGTTGCAATAGTTGGTGAGAACAATCAGTCATATGAGGAAAATACCCTTTCAGGGGGATTAAAAACTCCTCATGAGAACGCGATTTGCGATAATCAGGTTGTTTTTTAGGTAGTAACAAGCTCTTCATATTTTGGGGGCAATAGTCCCATAAAAATGTGGTATGATGCAGCCATCGATCTTTTTGTATATATTGTGCATTTCCACCACATTTTTTATTCCCGATTGCAAAGTCATTTTCCATTAAACAAAATTCTGCCGGGAATGCTTTTTTTATACTGGTTTCAATCCACTGCATAATAGGTTTTGGATAAGGCGAGCAAGATACATCTTGTTTATTCATAATAAGCGTAAAAAAGAGGGTGTGATGATCTACCACGACGGTGCCGCCACCGCTAAAGCGTTTGATAATAGGGAGGGATAAGGAAAGAGCCTTAGATCGATTAATCAACTCATCCACAATGCCGGAAATACCCATTACAATTGCTGGTGAGGATCCCTGATTAAGGATTAACCAATTATCCTGGCTGGTTCTTAAAAGCGCCTCTTCTAATTGTAACTGATGAAAAATAAAGTAATCATTTAATAGTAAAACATTCAGATTCATGGGGAGAAGAATATCATAGAGACGTGTTTACTGACATAATGTTTTCTACTGGAACCACTTGGTATTTGATACCTATAGGCGTACTCATCTTAAAGATTAAAATAGTTTCTCCGGATAATATAGTGATATCAGTAATGCCTTTTAACATTGTTCCATCTTTTAATATAAAAAAAACTTGGGGATTGACTGTATTTTTCATTAAATAATCATAGGCATCTTTATAATCCTTAGCCCGATCTTTTGGAGTAAGAATCATGAGTGGGGCACCATCTGATTTTGCTCCATGAGTAAGAGCTGCCTCACCGGGAGATGGTTGTGTCTGAGTAAATGCTATAGCATGTGCTAATACGAAAGAAACAAAAAGAATTTTTTTCATAAAACAACGTTATGTGTTAATAATTTTATTTCCTTCTTGTTTTGCTTGATCAAGCCGTTTTCTTGCAAGATCTATTAATCGATCTTCTTTGATATTTGCTTCATTTGCAATAAGACCGATAGAAACAGTGAGTTGTATTTTTCCTCGTGAGGCTGCATAGGTATGGTTTTGAATATCTTCTTTAATGTTTTCTGCAATAAAGGTGGCAGCTTGCTGAGATGTTTTTGTTAGTATCAGTAAAAACTTACCCTGTTCCAGTGGTTTAATAGAATCTTGATGGCGCAAACATGACTGAATCGTATGAGATACTTGTTGTAATAGTTGCTCCATATCGAGAGTATCTATTTGCATAGAAAGATCATCAAAGTGATCAATTTCTAGCATCAAAATGCTTTCTGCATCTTTATTAAACCCATTATCTGTAGGGGTTTTGGGAGTAATGTGTTTACTTAAGCTATCGACAGTAGCTGGAGAAATACTCTTAATTTTACTAGTAAATAAACTGGTTTTTTCTTTGGTTGAGTGTTTATCTGATACTTGTTTGATTTTTTCTCTTACATCCAGTTCATCCAAAGGCAGAGTAACAAAGCCACTAGCACCGGATTGTTGCAAGGATAAGACATACGATCTCTTCAAGTGATGAGTGATAATTAATATAGGGGTATCTTGTTTTGTAAGGCGAATCTGTTGACAAATGGTATGAACAGATTGATCAAGAGATGGTTCATCAATAAAAATGATATGAATTTGTGTGGATTCCAAGATGTCTTTTATTAATGCAAGATTGTTACATTCAACGATATGATGCTCATCTCCGAATGTTTTCTTAAAAAATAGCAGAGTCTTTGAGGTATTGGTAACCACTAAGAAGGTATCCATTTTTTTTGGAGCAGAGGATGACATATCTTTTATTTTATGCTTTGTCTTTTAAATAAAACAAAGGGTTGTTTAAAAGAAATAAAAAAACTTATAACTAGCTTGCAAAGAAACTGGCTGGTAACGCTCTGAAAGGTTATGATGCAGAGAAAAAGATATCCGATTTTCTTCTCCAACTATCAAACTTGCTTGGACACAGGTTTAATATGCCAAAATTGGATGCTCCTCCAAATAACATAGATTGCTGGGACTACGAGTAAAGTGAGAAGGGTCAATGAAATAAGCCCTCCCCATAAAGGAGCTGCAACGCGTTTGGCAATGTCAGATCCGACTCCTCCGCTCCATATGATTGGAAGTAATCCAAAAATATTAAGAGCAACAGCCATAATTAAAGGTCTTACCCTAGAAGCTCCGTGCTCAACTGTCATGGTCAGTAAATCTTCTTGAGAGTTTATCCGACCCTCTTCTGTCCATTTTTTAAACCCTTCATCGAGATAAACAACCATAATGGCTGTTGTTTCTGCTGCTGTACCAAGAAGCGCAATCATACCTACCCAAACTGCAACTGAAGTATTATAACTTACAGAAAACAGGAGAAAAATAGCACCGATGGCTGCAAAAGGAACAGACAGCATGACAATTAGCGTTTGGGCAATGCCCCTGAAATTGAGATACAGAATGAGTGCAATGATGATTAGAGTCAAAGGAACAACAACGTTTATCAACGCTTGAATCCTCTCCAGAAATTCATACTGACCTGTCCATTTGAGATAGTATCCTGTAGGGAGCATTAAGTTTTGTGCGACAGCTTTTTTTGCATCTTGCACATAACCACCGATATCTCGCCCTTCTATATCAACATAAACCCATCCTGTCAGGGATCCCATCTCATCCTTAATCATCGGAGGTCCCATGGCTACTTCAATTTTGCCAAGTTGGCCAAGAGGAACATGTTCCACGCGCCCGGGGACCGCATCTAGTTTCATCGCAATAGGCACCAAAATCTTTTTTAATTTCTCGATATCATCGCGTAGTTCTCGAGGATAGCGCACGTTGATTTTGTATCTTTCACGACCTTCAATCGTTGTATCTACATCCAGTCCACCAATTGCTGTTTCTACAATTTCTTGAACATCCATGACCCTTAATCCGTAACGAGCAATCGCTGCACGATCAGGAGTAAAGTCAATGAAGAACCCTCCCATTTCTCTTTCAGCATATACACTGCGGGTTCCCGGAACCATTTTAAGGATCTTTTCAAGCTCTTCTCCGAGAAAGGCGATTTCTACAAGATCTTTTCCAAAAATCTTAATCCCAATCGGAGTGCGGATTCCCGTCGTCAACATGTCAATACGGGCTTTAATAGGCATTGTAAAAGCGTTTTGCACTCCTGCAAATTGAAGGGCTTGATTCATCTTTTCGACAAGCTTATCCTTTGTCATACCAGACCGCCACTCAGACCTGGGCTTCAAGGTGATAACCGTTTCAATCATCGAAAGGGGAGCAGGGTCAGTTGGCGTCTCCGAACGACCAGCTTTACCGAAGACAGATTGGACCTCAGGGAAGCTCCGCAGAATTTTGTCTTGTGTTTGTACCAACTGTTTGGCAGCCTCAATAGAAATCCCAGGTGTTGTAATCGGCATGAAAAGGATTGTTTCCTCATCTAAAGGGGGCATGAATTCAGAGCCCAACTTGTTATAGATGGGGATAGTAGCAAGAATGAGAAGAAGGCATCCTCCTGCTACAAAATAGCGCCAGCGCACGCAAAACTTTAAGACGGGTTTATAGGCAGCAATACAAATCCTTGTGACAGGATTTTTCATTTCTGGTTTTATTTTGCCCCGAATGAACGTGACCATCAGTGCTGGCACTAGAGTGACTCCAAGGATCGCTCCAAAAACCACGGAAAATGTTTTTGTATAAGCCAAAGGAGAGAAAAGACGACCCTCTTGTTCTTGAAGTACAAACACAGGAAGAAAGCCAATGACAATGACAAAAAGCGAAGCAAAAATACTAGGGCCGATTTCTTTAGCAGCTTCGATTACTACATCACTACGTGGCCGTTTTTCTCCTTCTCGTTCTAATTTTTTATGGGCATTCTCCGTCATAATCACTGCAGAATCAACAATATCCCCAATAGCAATGATTATCCCTGCAAGCGACATGATATTGGCATTGATCCCCATGTAATACATCGGAATAAAAGAGATCATCACAGCAATGGGCAAGGTAATAATAGAGACAAGAGTAGATCGGAAATGAAAGAGAAAGATCAAAATAACCAGGGAAACGATGATAATCTCCTCAACCAGGGCCTCTGATAAGGTGTCTATGGAGTGCTTGATGAGAGTGGAGCGGTCATACGTTGTTACTACTTTTATTCCCGGAGGGAAGGAAGGCTCCATTTCTTTAATTTTCTCTTTGACTCGATCGATCACTTTTGCCGTATCTTCCCCAACGCGCATAACGACAATTCCACCGACGACTTCTCCTTCTCCATTAAGTTCCACAAAGCCGCGGCGAATATTTCCTCCGATTTGAACATGCCCTATGTCTCTGATTAAGACAGGAGTTCCTTTCTGGTCGGTACCAACGACAATCTCCTCAATCATGCCTTTATCAGTGATATAGCCACGCCCTCGAACGGCATATTCATGCTGTGTAAGTTCAATAACACGTCCTCCCACATCCCCATTAGACCTGTGGACCGCTTCTTTGATATCGGAAATCGAAAGGTTATAGGCTTGAAGTTTAGTCGGATCGATCTCTATCTGATATTCTTTTTGATAACCCCCGACACTTGCAACCTCAGCAACTCCAGGTATGGAAGTCAACCAGTAGCGCAAATACCAGTCTTGAAACGTGCGCATATCTTGAAGAGTATATTCCCCCGATTCATCAATGAGAGCATATTCAAAAATCCAGCCAACTCCTGTGGCATCTGGCCCAAGTTGGGGAGTCACTCCTTCGGGTAATTTATCTTGTAACTTGGATAAGTACTCTAAAGCACGGCTCCGCGCCCAATAAAGATCAGTGCCATCTTGAAAAATCACGGATACAAAGGACATACCAAACATGGTAAAACCACGGACTAATTTTACCTTCGGGGCACCAAGAAAAGTAGTGACAAGTGGATAGGTAATCTGATCTTCAACCAGGTTGGGGCTACGGCCCATCCATTCTGTAAAAATGATCACTTGGGTATCAGAAAGATCTGGTAAGGCATCAATAGGTGTTTTATTAATGGTCCAAACGGACCAGAGCAAAACAAGACCTGTCACAATAAAGACGACAAGACGGTTCTTTCCACAAATCTCAATAAGTTTGCTAATCATTATTTCTTCTTTTTCCCCATTTCCATGCCTTGCATGCCCCCGACGACTGCTTTAAGTCGGCTCTCAGAATCGATTAAGAATTGTGCGCTGGTAGCGACCTCTTCATTGGCTTGAAGTCCACTTATTACCTGATAATACGAACCTGCCTTGAATCCCAATTGAACTTCTCTAGGCTCAAACCGTCCTTTTCCGGTGGAAATAAAGACAATTTTTCGCTCTCCCGTATCAATGACCGCTGTTTCTGGAACTGCTAATGCTGAGCCCATCTTGATTTGAATTTCAACTGTGGCATACATACCGGGTCTTAGCTGCTCATTTGGATTATCAAAATCAAAGCGCACTTTCATCGTGCGCGTGCTTGGCTCGACGATATAGCTAATAAAAGCCACAGAACCAATCAGAGATTTTCCAGGGAAGGCTGTAAGAGCAAGAGTAGCTTTTTGCCCCATCGTTATCCATGAAATATCTTGTTCATAGATGTCTGCCATTACCCAGATATGAGACAGGTCCGCAATGGTGAAAATGTTCATTCCAGGCTCAACGTTCATACCGATAAAAGCATTTTTATGTAAGACAATGCCCTCTACAGGAGAATTAATGGTTAAGGTTTTTGAAGGAATACGGGTTTCTGTCAGACGCTGGATTTCTTGCTCGGGGACATCCCATAATTCTAAACGTCGCTTGGCTGCTTCTAAGAGATCCTCATTGGATTGTGTCAGTTCCTTTCCAAACATTCCTTGTACCGGATGCTCTCTGCCCTTGAGAGCCAGTAAATACTCCTCTTGAGCGGTCAATAGGTCAGGGCTATAGACGGAAAATAGAGGGGAGCCATAGCTCACCGAGGTGCCTGTAAAATTGACAAAGAGTTTCTCTACCCATCCTTTAAATTTGGTTTGAACATTGGCAATTCTTCTTTCATCAATTTCGACAAGGCCAACAGTACGAATTGTTTTAGATAAATCGCGAATTTGCAGGGTTTCTGTCGTGATCCCAAACAGTTGCAATTTTCCTGGATCGATTTGAACTTGTGCATAACCAGGCACCTGTTTTTTGCCTTGCGACATGCCCTCCATTGAAGCATCAGCTATTGGCAGTGTTAAACCTAAAAGAAAAATTGTTGCTAAAATCATTGAATTTCCTCCAAAGGTATTCCAACAGCACGTTCTAATTCTGCAATTAAGGATTCTTTTTCTGCTCTTACACGTTCATACTCCAACGAAATATCTTGGTACTGCCTGCGTGTATCGAGGAGAAACAAAAAAGCTCCCTTCCCTGCACGATAACTTGCTTCAGAGGCTTTGAGAGCTTCTTGGATTTTGGGGAGCAACCCTGTTTCATATAAAAGAAGTCTTTCTTCATTCGCTTTCAGTTTCCCGAGAGTCTCTTGAATTTGTCCGCGAACAAGCGCTTCCATTCCTTTAAGAGCATTTCTATTAGCGGATGCTCGGGCTTGTGCTTCGCGAACTTGGCGCTTTTGCCTTTGACCCACCCAAAGAGGAATTTTAAAGCTGATACTCGCTTCCCAGGCATTATCTCTAAGATTATGGGTGATTTGTTCATATCCTGCAGAGATTGTGATATCCGGGAAATATTCTCTTTTAGCAAGCTTTTCCATCATTTGCTGCTCCTCAACCATCGCTTGTATTTCTTTTAATTCTGGTCTTTTTTGTATCGCTAATCTTTCCAGTTTGTCATAGGAGAAATCCACCGATGATCTGAAATCTTCCACTGGTTGTCCAAAAGGGTCCTTTTGAGGACGGTCAAGAATTGCGTTGAGCATTGAAACAATAAAAATCCGATCTGTTTCAATAGTTAACAACTGTTCATCCAGAACTTGAAGTTCAACTTGCGCTTTAGCGACCTCCTCATAACCAGCAACACCTGATTTATATAAAGCCAAACTTGCATCAATGAGGTTTTTAACCAGATCGCGATTGTTTTGATTAATTTGAAAAGAGGCATGGTTGAAAAAAAGCTGAAAATAGAGTTTTTTTGTTTGCAAGATCAAATCGCGCTTGGTGATGAGTTCCTGACTCTGGAATTGTTTAAGAATTTCAGCTGCCACGTTTCCCTTTAATCCAAGTTTTCCTGGAAAAGGAAATGTTTGGGAAATTTGATATTGGAGCATGGGAATGAATTCACTTTTCGATTTAAAATTGTTATAATCGCTCAAAAATTTGAATTCGGGGTCGTCAAGGACTTGTACTCGGGGAACAACTTGAGCTGCTGCCTGGATGCGTTCACGCGCTGCTTCTAAGTTCGGATTACGTTTTAAAACTTCCTCGATCAGCGTTCCTAATTGCAAGGAAGATTGGTTCAAAGGATCCTCTTCAGAAAAAAGCGGTGCTACATTAAATGTAATAAAAACAAAAAATAATAAATAAACCATGCTTTTATCTAAAAAAATGCATTTAACACATACTGTTATAACATTCTTTGACTGTTAAAAAAAGATCCATTTAAAGCAATACAATGTTGCATAGTAGAAACAAACATTTGAACGGTAAGCGACTTTTGCCTGGTTGTTCATCCTTGCCTTTTCTGAAATATTCGATTAATCACATAACCACTGATCCCAACACCCAAAGCTACAACAGCAATAACTCCCCATTCATTTAACCCTAATCCAACTGTTCCGAAGACTTTCTGTAATGGGGAAAGATAAACAATCATCAGCTGAACAAATAGCGAACTTACCAAAGCGCCAATGATCCATCGATTGGAAAAAAATCTGATATGGTACTGCGATCTCACCATTTGCACCCGAACAAGTTCCAATACGACAAGAGTTGTAAAAGCCATTGTTTGTGCCAAGGCTGCGCTTGTACGTAATCCAAAATGACAGGCAACAAGCGTACCTGCAGCAATTGTACTGCTGATTAACACAAACTGCAGAGAAAATCTCGATGAAAAAATGGGTTCGTTTGATTTTCTGGGAAGCCTTTCCATCGCTTTTGGATCGATGGGGTCCATCCCTAAAGCAATAGCAGGAAAGCCATCTGTAACAAGATTTAAGAGCAAAAGTTGAACGGCAGATAAAGAGACAAATGGACCTCCAGCAGGATCTTTAAACCCAATAGCCATCCCTGCAAAAATGACCATGAGTTCAGCAATATTCGAAGAAAGCAAATAATTAACGAATTTAATGATATTATCATAAATTCCTCTTCCTTCTTCAACTGCATTGACAATAGATGCAAAATTATCATCGGTGATGACCATATCGGCAGATTCTTTAGTGACATCGGTTCCTTTAATCCCCATGGCTATCCCAATGTCTGCCTCTTTAATCGCAGGAGCATCATTCACGCCATCGCCTGTTACTGCAACAATCTCTCCTAAACTTCTCCACATCCGTACAATACGCAGTTTATGTTCCGCTGAGACACGGGCATAAATACAAATACTTCGAATAGATTGTTGCAGCTCTTCATCGCTCATCTGTTGTAGCTCTATCCCACTAATCGAGAGTTTCCCTTCCGTCATTAATCCCAATTCCTTTGCTACCGCTTCTGCTGTATCTTTATGATCGCCTGTGATCATCACGGGAATAATGCCTGCTTTCATGCATGTTTGAACTGCCTGTTTAACTTCGTCTCTTGGGGGGTCCATCATGGCCATTAGGCCAACAAAAGTGAGATTATCTTCCATTGATTCATCTATGCCATTGTCGGACTCAATGTCTCGATAGGCCATGGCTAGCACTCTTAACGCCTGTGCAGCGAAATCATGATTGCTATTTAGGATTTCTTGTCTGAGAAGGGGTGTGAGGGTTATCTTACTACCCCTAAGAAGAACTGTTTGACAACGGTTTAGAATGAAATCAGGTGCTCCCTTAACAAAAAGAACATTTCCATTAGGAGTCTTTCTAAGAACACTCATCCGTTTGCGCTCCGAATCAAAAGGAATCTCTCCAAGAAGAGGATTCGCCGTCTCAACCTCTTGCTTTTTTATTCCTCCTTTTTCTGCGACAACGATCAACGCTCCTTCCGTAGGGTCGCCAGTAATTTGCCAGCCTTGGCTTCCATGCGTGAGATTGGCACTATTACACAATACTCCCGTTTCAAGAAGACACCTTAATTCATGGAAGTCTATAGGAGAAAGAGATTGCGACTTTAATGCAAAATTTCCAGTCGGTGTATATCCTACACCAGAAACATCGATCTGTTCTTGATTGACCCATATCTTTCTCACACTCATCTCATTTTTCGTTAGAGTCCCTGTTTTGTCAGTGCAGATCACAGAGGTGCATCCCAGTGTCTCAACTGATGGAAGGTGGCGAATAAGTGCTTTACGCTTTGCCATTTTCCGCACACCGATAGCGAGCGCAATGGTTACAATTGCAGGTAATCCTTCTGGCACAGCAGCAACTGCCAGGCTTGTCGCTATTAAAAGGATATTAAGAGAAGAATTCCCTTGCAGTATCCCAAGGATAAAAACAATTGCAACAATACATAAGCAAAGGAAAACCAGTCGACGTCCTAATCCGGCTAAGCGAATTTGCAAAGGGGTCTGTTCTTCCCTGTGCTCGCTTAACAGGGAAGCGATCATTCCAAGTTCAGTATTTAACCCTGTCGCGGTCACTAGCATATGGCCTTTGCCACCAAGAACGACTGTTCCCATAAAGACCATATTTTTTCGATCGCCAATGGGTAATTCGCTCGCTGTAAGCGGATCAAGTATTTTATGAACAGGTAAAGATTCCCCTGTAAGAGAGGCTTCTTGTGTGGATAGTTGAATAGATTGGATAACTCTTCCATCTGCTGGAACCAAATCGCCAGCTTCTAACAAAATAAGATCTCCAGGAACAATCTCTCTTGAAAGAACAGTTTGTAGAATACCATTACGAATCACTTTACAGGTAGGAGTCGCAAGCTTCTTTAGCGCGGCAAGAGAGCGCTCTGCGTTGATTTCCTGGACAAATCCTATGATTGCATTAAGAATAACGATGATGAGAATCGTTATTGCCTCTACCCATTCGCCTAAAACCATGGCAATGACTGCTGCGATAATTAAAACCCATACGATAAAGCTGGCAAATTGGTTTAGAAAAAGTTTCAATGGGGAAGGCGGTTTGGGCTTTGGTAACTCGTTAAACCCGTAACTTTCTAATCTTATTTTTGCAGCAGAAAAGAACAATCCTCGATGGGGATTAGTATCTAATTCCTTGCAAGTCTGTACTGTGGAAAAACTCCACCACGGTTTCTGCTCTGCCGGCATTTTTTACCCATAACCCCTGCTATTCTGTAGAGTCCCCCTTCCCGCAAAATATCTTTATGTTAAAATTTTTTCCATTATATTCCCCTTTTTATGGGAAAAGGTAAAAAACGCGCATGTCAAGAAGCTTCCCAGATCCTCACATTGCTTGATGCGTGACGTTCGAATTATTAAATAAGCGATACGTCGCCTTGAGATCTGCTTAATCATCAAAACAACCCCGCCAATCAATTAGCATATCTACGCTTACATCAATTTGGATTAAGTTGAGATAAACTTGCTGGTTTTGTTTTGGAAGATTTTGTAGACTTTGTCATGACAAGCTCCTTCTATGTTTTGGTTTTTGGTAAACAGAAAGATAAAAGGACTTGTTTTTTTTGAATGTTATTTGTAGATGTCTTTGGGGAACCCGGTACGGAGCTTATGGGTTAGGATAGTCGGTATTTTAGCAGCATTCTTGATAAGTGTGCTTTTTAATAAACACCATTAATACTGAAATATCTGCAGGAGATATACCTGTAATTCTGGATGCCTGTCCTAAGTTAGAGGGAGTAAATTGGATTAGTTTTTCTTTAGCTTCATTTCTTAACCCCTTTACTTCTTGATAATTAACAAGTCTTGGGATTGTAATATTCTCTAAATACATTAATTCAGAAATCATTCTCGTTTGTCTGTCAATGTATCCGGCATATTTAATATGTAGCTCGATTTGACGTCCTATATCTTCATCATAAGGCACGACATCATTTGGATACTGCTCTGTTAGCATCTCATACGTATATTCTGGACGAGATAAGAGCTGCGCTAAGGTGACCGTTCTTTCATTGACCTGTTTTTTGATTTCTTTTAAGCGCCCTGTCTGCACTTCCAAAGCCTCTTTTTTTATTTGAAGACGGCGATATTGTTCTTCCGATATAACCCCCATCTGATAGGCATATTCTCTTAGGCGTAAATCGGCATTATCTTGTCTTAACAATAAGCGGTGTTCGGCGCGCGAAGTAAACATGCGATATGGTTCTGTCAATTCTTTAGAAGTAATTTCTTCGATCATAACGCCAATATAACTCTCAGCTCTGCTTAAGATAAAAGGTGCTTTGTCTTGTGTTTTTAGCGTGGCATTGATGCCGGCGATCAGCCCTTGTCCTGCAGCTTCTTCATAGCCGGTTGTACCATTTATTTGACCGGCAAAATAAAGACCGGAAACATTTTTTGTTTCGAGTGTCATAGCTACTTGGCCGCTGATAGCATAATCATATTCAATAGCATAGGCAGCGCGCATGATGTCTGCTGACTCAAGACCGGTAATAGATCGAATCATCGGTAGCTGTACATCAAAAGGCAAAGAAGAGGAAACTCCATTCACATATACTTCATTGGTATGTGTGCCTTCAGGTTCTAGAAAAACTTGGTGTCTTTCCTTGTCAGCAAAACGTTTGATTTTATCTTCAATAGAAGGACAATATCTTGGACCACGAGATTGAATTCTACCAGAATACATTGCAGAGCGATGGATATTGTCTTCGATAATAGATTGAGTTTCTTGTGTGGTATAGGTGATAAAACAAGACACTTGAGGCAATTTTCTTTTTTCACCATCATAAGAAAAATGGACATCATCTTCACCAGGTTGCTCTTCGCATTTGCTATAGTCGATTGACTTACCATTGACACGAGGCGGTGTGCCTGTTTTTAGTCTGCCGAGTTTAAATCCAAGATCTTCTAGCGATTTAGATAATCCCACCGATGGTTTATCTCCAGCCCTGCCACCTGCATGAGATAGCTCTCCTATATGGATAAGACCTCTCATAAAAGTACCGGACGAAATAATTACTGTTTTAGATCGATAACAAATACCTTCTAGAGTCTCTACACCATCTATTTTTCCAGCATGTACAATGAGCTGTTCTACAGTGCCTTGTTTGATTTGTAGAGAGGGAAGATTTTCCAGATGATGTTTCATCTCTAAGGCGTACATCGCTTTATCGGATTGCGCTCTTGGAGACCAAACAGCAGGGCCTTTGGTTCGATTGAGCATTCTAAATTGAATACCCGTCCTATCTGCCATCTTGCCCATAATGCCGCCAAGGGCATCGATTTCTCTTACGATATGCCCTTTTGCGGTACCACCAATTGCAGGATTGCAACTCATTTTCCCAATGGTATCAAGATTCATTGTAAGCAATAATACTTTTGCTCCCATACTAGAAGCTATATGCGCCGATTCGCATCCGGCATGGCCTGCGCCAATTACAATAACATCAAAGAGTTCAGGATAAGTCCACATAAAAATTATTTTTTCTTATGTCTATCTCTTCTTCTTCGTTTTTTTCTTTTGTGCTTGTTAATCTTGTATTTTCTTTTCTTTTTTACTGATGACATATTGTTAAGTCTCTCCTAACGGAAAATAAAAGAGCAGTATATCAATTTTAAAAATTATTCGCTTTATGATTTCTTCAAAATGATGAATTTTCTCATAAAACGATCAATGGGACAAAAAGCAACACAAGTGTTAAAAAACATTCTATCATAAATATTAAAATTTAATTTATACGATTATTAAAAAAAACATTTCATGAAATTATAAAAAAACTTTTAATTGATCGATTAATTATTAAATTATGGTATCTTCTAACCGGAAAACAAACCAAAACTTTTGGAGAAAATATGGATAATACAAGTATTACATTAGATCCTTTTGCAGGAGGGCCGATCCCACATGCTCATTTTGACGCAGCTCAAGTGAGTGGATCTCATCGCACACCGGATGCATTTCGTAGTGCCGGAGGAACAGATGATGTCTTTGGTCAATCAAGTAGTTTCTTTCACACAACAGGAGATATGACTACAGGTTCAGGGTCAAAATCAGTAGCTCCGCTTGATGTTGATACTTCTACTCCAGGCATTGGTACGGCAGCCGCAGTAGGTTGTTGTGCATGTTGCTGCTTAACTTGTGCAGTTGCAATGAATATATTTAATACTCTTGCGTTTTTAGCATCTGTAGCGTTGCTTATAACCGGTATTGTTACGGTAAACCCTGTGTTTATCACAATAGGCGCGGTTGGAACAGCGGTATTCGGCCTTGCCTTTTTTGGCAATTGCTGCTGCCATGCTCAGACTTCTAGTGTCGATCAATCAAGATTAGATTTAGTATAATTTTTTATTGGGCAATAGAGTTATAAATATTGCCCATCTTTTTTAACTTTTATCAATGTCGGAGGATCTATGTCATGTTATATGGGTAGTTGTGGAGGAGGAAATCCTTTTTTGCAAGCTGGCATGCACAGTGGATCTCATATATCTCCGGGTGGAAATCCTCCATCTGGTACTAATAGTAGGTTTTTTAGTGGCTTACGTTGCTGTGCAGCATGCCAGGTTGCGATGAACATTCTTAAGACTCTAGCATTGTTACTATCTGTTGGGATGTTAATGGTAGGTGTTGTCACGCTAAATCCTACACTTATCATTGTAGGCGCTATTGGAACTGCAATATTTGGCAGCTTTTTCTTTTCTGATTGCTGCTGTAATTAATCATTTTGATTGACTCCATGTTTTGCACAATTTATATAAATAGCCATATTCATTGTTTATTCATATTTTCAAGAGACATTTAATATCATCGTTTTAGGATGTGGTGGAGGAGCCAGAGAGAATAATCTCTCCGGGTATCTTATTGCTCCCAAAGATGCAAATTATTTTATTGCTTTAGATGTGGGCAGCCTATTAGAAGGATTTTACCTTGCTAACAAGAAAAATAGCTTCCAATAAAAGGAGAAAACCCTGAGCAAATTATCCGCCGGGAATTAGAGCAGCAAAATGATCTTGGTATTCAATTTATCTTTCCTGATCAAGGAGACAAAGTAGAGCTTTAAACAGAGTATTTAATTATCAGGAGAAAAAGCGGCAAAAGCGCTATCATTTTTCATAGCAGGCTCATCATCGATCGGTGTATAATTTTGAAACTGCGCGATAGATTTTCTAAAGGTAAGGTTAACATTGCCCACTTTGCCGTGTCTATTTTTAGCAACGATAAGTTCTGCTACGCCCGGTTTATGTTGTGGGTTGTAATATTCCGGTCTAAATAGAAACATTACGATATCCGAGTCCTGCTCAATGCTATTGTGCACGATGATGTCATTTGCAACAAAATTATGCACGTTTTCAACTGTAGCATCGTATACATCTACGAGATCTTTTTTTTCTATAGAAGTAACTTCATCCCAATAAACATCTGATTGAGCAAGATTTAATAGGGTTTGACTAGAGCAGATGTTTGCTAGAGAGTTCATCCTCCTACGGGAAAGTCCGGATTTAAACAAAGATGAACCACAATAAGACATTCCAAGGTTATGACAAAGTTCTCTCCAGCTTAATTTTGACTGTTCTTTTGCTGGTTTTATAAATAGATCCCAGGCTTCAGCTGGAATTGTATCCGTATTAGGATTTTCGATTGTTTGCTCCAGTAATTGAAGTAGACTTGGGACTATTTCACCTCTTTTTCCTGCAGACCCTACTTTTGATAGAAACACTTTTTGATGTGGCGCGCTTTGAACATGCACATGGTGCATGTTTCTATATCCTTTATTTGAAGGAACGGTTGCTAAAGTGCTTGGTATGCCTATACGTAAGAGTAATGCCTGTACTTGATGTGATAATGTATAACTGGAAGAAGCATAATAGATGGCAGCACCGGGAGATTTCCCTTTATTTTTTACTAAACTGATATTTCCATCAGTGGCCCATAAATGATGAAGAAAAAGAGAAATTTTGTTTTCATTACATCCAAATATAGAATCGGGAATTCGTTTTTCATAGGAGCGAACGCGCTCAATGCCTAATTTGTTAAACCATAAAGTAATGGGGTGATATTTCCCATGTGTTAAATGATAAGGGCTTGGAAAATAAGAGTGATACCAATTTTTTTGTCGAACTGTTTTTGGGCTAATTTCAAACAATGAACTTGTACATTGATTAACGGTATTGATATTACTTTCGTCTGCACTTGTATAATGATAAGGTTGGTTAGGCAATATACAACCATCCCCAAGTAAATGCGCAAGGAAGGTCAGTTCGTTATCTTCAAGATCGCTTGTTTTTTCTTGAGAAGATAATGTACGTGGGATCGCAATGCGATCACCAGCAGATAAACTTTCTAATGCGACCCATCCATTTAGTTTTCTAAAAGGATGATTTGCACTTGCACTAATTGTACGGCCACTGCGTGTGCGAAGCTCATAAACAACTTTTTTCCCGGAGTAAAATGCTTTTGTCATTTGATGCTTACCTATCTTGAGGGTATCATCAATAGCATATACAGTAATTGGAGTTTGCACTTTTCTTGTCGCAAGTTCTTTAATAGTATAAAACTGCCCGGTAGTTGCATCTTGAATTTGGGTGTTACCGACGAGGCATCCGGATTCTCTCAAGTCAGAGAGCATAGGACGGTGTCCTGATCTCTCTTCTACTTTTCTAGAGAGCTGAGAGAGACAAATAATCGGTACTTTTAATTCTCTGGCAAGGTTTTTCAGCATACGTGAAATTTCAGAGATTTCATTTTGTCTATTGTCAGGTGAATAATTCGACCTTGATCCGGATAATAACTGGAGATAGTCAATAACAATTAATTCAACATTGTAAATTTCTTTTAGTCTTCTTGCTCTAGCTCTTAAGTCTGTTACTTTTAATCCTGGTTGGTCATCAATAATCAGTGTATGTTTCTGCATGGCATTAACAGCGGCAACAATGCGCTGATATTCAATACCATCTAATGATCCAGCTTTAATTTTTTCCGATTCTACTTCTGATTGAGAGCAAATCATACGGTGTATCAATTCTTCTGCAGTCATCTCTAAAGAGAAAATACCAACAGTTTTGTGTTGTTTAAAGCAGATGTTTTCCGCGATATTAAGAGCAAAAGCCGTTTTTCCCATGGAAGGGCGCGCCGCAAGAATTAATAGGTTAGCTTGGTTTAGTCCGTTAATTAATTTATCCAGGTCTGCAAATTGCGTGGGAATTCCGGATATAGGGGTGGCAGTGCTTCCCCGTTTATAGTATTCTTCCTGTTTTTCTTGAAGCTCTTTTAGATAAGGGAGTTTTGATTCTGCATTCATCCCTGATAATAAATCTTTAATATGAATGCCAACAGCAGCATTGGCGCTTTGGCTGATGGTAAAAAACATAGCCTGTGCTTCATCAAGCAGTGTGTTGACTTCTTGTTTTTCTTCAAACGACTCTTTCTCGATTTTTTTAGCAACCTCAATCATTCTTCGCAGAATCGATTTGTTTTTAATCAAATCGACATATTCATCGATGTAGGCTGAGGTAGTAGCATACTGTGCAAGTGTTGTAAGATAAGCAACACCTCCCACGGCTTTTAACTCGCCTTGCCTTTTTAATTCCTCCGAAATGAGATGGATATCGGCTGGTTTATCGCTTTGATAAGCTGTTTTTAGTGTTTTAAAGATAAGTTGATGTTCGGAGTAATAAAAATCCGTATGATAAAGGGCGTCTGCCGCAATATTCAAGCTATTTACACTTGTTAACATGCAGCCAAGAACCATCATCTCCGATTCTTTGGAGTTCGGTAGCGTTTGGATTAAGGTTTTGGGGTCTTTTATTTTTTCAGTCATAAAGGTATACAATAAGAAAGCCTTGAATTTTGATTCAAGGCTTTCTTTTCGGAAAGAGAGGGATTTGAACCCTCGGTACCCATTTAAGAGTACGCGTCCTTAGCAGGGACGTGCCTTCGGCCGCTCAGCCATCTTTCCAAAGTTGCGAAGATTTTATAATAAATATTCGTTTTAGAGCAACATTCTATTCAATTAAGGAAGAAAAAGCGAGTTCTTGCCCATTTAAAGCATTCCAATAGGAGGTATGGATAGACCCATCGGGGTTTTGTACGGTAATACTACAAATAGGTAAATAGACCATGATGGTATTTCTAATAGCAAAATCTTGCCCAAAGGCAGCATATGCAATTTTTTTGATTTGATTGGCAGAAAATCTTTTCTGGAGACATTTTCCATTCTGTAACTGTTTTGTGACTAATCTATCTGCAATATGAGTTTCCGGAACGACATTGATTTTAGGGGATTGTAGGTGAAGTCTATATTGATTGCCGCTTTGTACAATGAGCTTCTTTTTTCTGCAATTATCAATCCAGGCATCTAATATATCGTTTTCTATATTAAGCGCTTTAGAGAGGCCTTCTCGATCAATAGCCCCTCCTCGTCTAGCAAGAAGATTTAAAATCTTAAATTCGCTTTTATCAACCCCCGCTTTGATGCAGTCTTGAAAACCATGGGTTTTGTCCCAGCTTCTGGTACTGGTTACCATTTCACCATCGATAAGATCCCACAAAATAATTCCTTCACCGGTATATAAATTGTTAGAAGTCGTATATTTTACTTCTAATAATAAATAAGGATAAAATTTAACTTCTGGGGTTAAAAAACGGTGGTCTTCATCTTTTAATAATTCTTTTTCATGGGATTCCATGATTTGTTCAGGAGTATAACGGGCTTCTAATGTATGAACTTTTCCGGCGTTAGCAAATTGGGTGATTTTACTTTTCAGCTGAGGCTTTTTCTTTTGAATGTAGTAGCTACTGCCGCCAATTACAATCCCTATAAGCAATAACCAATATACTAAACGCATCTAATACTCACTTTAAATTATCTAGTATTTTTTTTATCAAAAAAAAGAATTGTTATAAAGCTGAAACTAAAAGAACTATCCGATCTTCCACATCAACCATGGTTAATTCGATAAAATCTATCAAAGCTGCTGAGGGAGTGTGCAGTGCAAATTAGACGCCAATTCAAAGCATTCCTCAGCCTCTCGGTTGAGGCAAAATGAGGCAAATAAGGCAAAAAATGTGTGAATTTCATATTTTATTTGACTCATTTGCCTCGTTTGAGGCATAATGAGGCTAAATGAGGAGAGCATATGAGTGAAATGCGTCACCCGGAGTCAGAGTCCGTCTTGTTGGAATTTAAAAGAGAAATTCCAAAAAATGAACAAATCATTAAAACAATCATAGGCTTTTGCAACCAAAAAGGTGGAAGACTGATAATCGGCGTTGATGATGATCGGGCAATAGTAGGGCTTCCTGAAGATCAAATAAACAAACTCCTTGAATCATTAGATCATTCTATTTACGAGGCGTGCTATCCACCCATTATTCCTTTGCTATCCACTCAAGTGTTCGGAGATAAGACCGTAGTAATTATTGCCATATCATCGGGAATGAGCAAACCCTACTTTAGAAAGTCTGAAGGGATAGAGAAAGGAACCTATATTCGCATAGGCCGGAGTACTGTACATGCCACCCCTGCTATGATTGAAGAACTCAAATGGCAATCACGCAGAATAGATTTTGAAACACTTCCGGTCTATAACGCCTCTCTTGATAACCTGGACAATCGATTAATCCAAAGTTTTCTCGATCATAGAAAGAATCAAGCCTCTGCGCCTGTGACACAAGAGGTCCTGCGTTCCTATTCTTTGGTTGTTGAGGAACATTCCGAGCTTTTTCCTACTTATGCGGGTCTATTGAATTTCGGAAAATCTCCCCAGTTTTTTCTATCAGAAGCCATGATCATTGTAAGTCACTTCCGTGGCATCGAAGGCAGGGATGCTATTGCTTCAATAGATTGTGAAGGGACTCTTTTAAATCAATTCCAGCAGGCACATCATTTTATTCTCAGTCGTCTTTCAAAGTCATTTTCAATTTCAGGGGTTATCAGAGATGAAAAATTGGAAATTCCTGAGGTTGCATTTAGAGAGGCGTTGATAAATTTACTGGTTCATCGAAATTATCATATCAAGGCTCCCTCCAAAATTTCTATATACGATGATCGTTTGGAGATATTTAGTCCGGGCGGTTTTTCGGGTCCTATTGAACAAGACCAATTGTTAATGGGACTGACATATCTGCGTAATCCAGCTATATGTAAGATTTTTCGGGAAATGGGTCTTATTGAAAAAATGGGAACCGGATTCATTAATATTTTTAAAAGCTATGAAACTTGGGGACTTGAAAAACCTCAAATCATTGAAGGCGCAAATTTTGTAAAATGTATCTTACCAAGAGGCTCTTCTCAATTAAGTTCGGCAGAACATAAAACTGAAAAAGATATTTTAGCCCTATTCTATTCACAAAATGAAATCACAACGCAAGACGTGGTCAATAAATTTTCTATTTCTCGCGCAACGGCACAAAGATGGCTTAATTCCCTTATAGAAAATCGATTGATTGAACGGATTGGAAGAACGCGAAATATAAGATACCGTAGAACAGCAAAAAATTGAAATACTCTAAACAAAAAATGCTAAAGGACTTGTTTGGAACTATAGAACCCATTCCTGGAGAATGTGTAGTTGAATGTGAAAGATTAATTCAGAACAGAGCTTATTATTTAGCTCATTCTAACATCAAGACCCTTGCACTTCTTGATCAGGGGTACTATTTTATAAATCCCTATGCAAGTCAAAATCCCCCAATTCTTCGGAAGAACCTTCTTTTGAATATATTGTCTGCATATTACATAAACTCCTTTTAGTTTATCTAAAAGCGACAACTACGCTGACATAGGGGGGGAAGCCAATTGCTCGACTAGTTATTGAACTAGAAAGTTCAGTCATAAATTATAATTTAATTTGTTTGGTTAATTTTTGTCGTTATTTTAATTTGACAACAAATTAAATTGCAATTGTTAAGTGTGTTTGTTGTTTGTTTTTTATTTCAAAAATAACAATTGTTTTGTAATATGGAAAAAACATGGGATTATATGACATCTATTATTCGAGTTTTATCCGATACGACCATCAATCAAATTGCAGCCGGAGAAGTAATTGAAAATCCTGCCAGCGTTGTGAAAGAGCTGGTAGAAAATGCGATAGATGCAGGGTCTACGGAGATTTGCATAGAGTGTATAGGAGGAGGATTCCAGTTAATTAAAGTGGCTGATAATGGTAGTGGCATGGGCCATGACGATGCGATTTTATCTATTGAAAGGCATGCTACCTCAAAGATAAAAGAAATAGATGACTTGGAAAAAGTATTTTCTATGGGATTTCGTGGAGAGGCGCTCTCTTCTATTGCTTCTATTTCTAAATTAATTATACACACATGCAAGGCAGATACGACCATGGGGACAAAGGTTACTTGCTATGGTGGTAAAATTATAGGCGTAGAAACTTCTCCCCGAAGAAATGGTACAACGATAGAAGTCTCTTCTTTATTTTATAATGTTCCTGCAAGAAAAAAATTTCAAAAGAGTGCAATAGCTGCGCAAATGGAAGTCACTAAAGTGATAGTGCACCTTGCTTTGGGGTTCCCTCATATTTCTTTTAAGTTAATAGCAAATAATAAAGAGGTTGTTGCAGTGCAGGCCAAACAGGGAGTGCTCCAAACACAGGTGATAAATGCAGCAGAGCAGCTTTTAGGAGAGGAATTTACTAAACAGACATTAAAAGTGGAGTATCAAGGAGAGGGCATTAAAATAGTGGGACTAACAGGGCTGCCTACCTATGCAAAAAAAAATAAATCAGCGCAATATTTATATATCAATAATCGACATATTTTATCCTCGCTTGTTAGTAATGCTGTATTGGAGGCCTATGCTTTTGCAATAGATACAAAATCATTCCCTGTTTTTTTATTACATTTATCTATTCCTGCACATGCGGTTGATGTGAACGTTCATCCTCAGAAAAAACAGGTGAGATTTCAAGACGAATTATTTATTCACACCTCAATCAAAGAGGCGGTAGACCAAACGTTTGGTAGCGTCGTTACAACTAGTAACATAGATACAACAACAAGACACCATACTGCGCCACTAGTAGAGCCATCAGTACAAAAACACAACGTGCCTGATAATTGGCAACATCGATCTTCGTGGCATAAGCCTGCTCCATTCCCTGTAGGAGAACAACAAAATTTTGTCTCCATGCAGCAACATATCTCTTTCTTATTGGTTCATGATAACATTGGATGGATTCATCCGCAGGAACTAAGTAGCTTCCAATCGGATGTTTTTGCTCTGTCAAATGAAACAGGAATTGTGCTAGTCGATTTAAAAGAGTTGCAAAGAACACTTTTTTATCACGAAAGTTATAGTAAAATAAAACAAAAACAAACCATGCAAGATATACAACAGCTCATGTTTCCTATTGTCTTTGCATTTGATCGAGATAAAATAGAGTTGTTTTCCTTATATCAACAGTGGTTGATATTACTTGGTGTGAAAATACAGCTCCAAGGGTTAAAGGTTTTAGTTATTGGATTAAGCGACAGTTTATCTACAAATACATTAGAAGAGTATTTAGAGGAAGTAATCGATATCCTTGCACTTGGCAATGATGCAAGTAGTTTTACAGAGCAATGCATGCATAAACTTTGTCTGGCATTTATTCGATATGCTTGTTATAGAAACATAAAACAAGAGCAAGCTAGCGCTCTTGTGAGAAAATTTTTTGAAAAAAAATATACGAATTTTTCTCCTTTTAAAAAACCAATTTTTATTCATGTAGATGAAAATGGCATCGATAAATTATTCCAGTCGCATCAAAAAAGCATCTTCTCTTCTTGCGAGAAGTAAAATAGATTTACTTTGGATTGAGGATGTCAAAGACATTTACTATTTTACAGGCGCCTCTGTTTCCAGAGGTATGTTATTTATTTTGCAAGAAGATGCATATCTTGCAGTAGATGGTAGATATTATGAACAAGTTAAAAGCAGCGTAGGTCTTCCTGTTATATTAGATCAAAAAGATGGGGCGTATAATATCCTTTATGGTTTTCCTATAAAAAATATCGGTGTTGATTTTCAAACAATTACTATTCAGCGTTTTGAAAAAATGAAGCAATTATTTGCTGCTTGTTTTGTGGATGTGGGCATTGCCAGGCAATTAAGAATGATTAAGGATTCCCAGGAAATAACATATTTAAAAGATTCTGCAGCGCTGATTTGGGAAGGATATCAACATATTCTTCCTTTGATTGAAACGAATCAAACAGAATCGTTTATTGCCTGGCAGCTAGAGAAATTTGTACGGGAAAAAGGAGCTAGCGAGCTTGCTTTTGAGCCTATTATAGCATTTGGGAAAAACAGTGCATTCCCACATTATCGAGCAGGTAGCGGCATATTAGATAATCATGATTGTGCGCTAATTGATATTGGTCTTAAAAAACATCAGTATTGTTCTGATATGACAAGGACTATTTTACTAAAAAATGCTTCTGCTAAATTAAAAGAGATCAATAGTATTGTGCTGGAATCGTATGAAAAAGCGGTGCAAGCATGTAAAATAGGGGTCCCTGTGCGCGACATAGATGCTGCTGCAAGAGAGTGTATAAAAGGTTATGGATATGGTGATTTTTTCCCACATTCGCTTGGGCATGGTATAGGCCTTGATGCACATGAAGCGCCGCTTCTTTCTTTTCGATCTGATGCTAGTGTAGTGATGGAAGAAAACATGGTATTTACCATTGAACCTGGTATCTATCTTCCTGGCATTGGGGGAATTAGATTTGAAAATACACTTGTTATGACAAAAGCAGGGCCGATAAGTTTTTTTCCTCATGACAATGATTAATAAAAATGCTAAAAGATAAAAATTGATAAATACACAGGGTATGGCATGAGTTTGCGTTTTCGCATGTTTGTTATAATAGGTAGTGTATTTCTTTTAATATTTATTACAGCTCAATTAATCGAAAGCTATATCACAAAAAAATATATAGATATCTCCAAGCAAGAAATGATGGATGATATCAAAACAATGAATAACTTTAAGCAAGTAGAAACACAAAAATTTGTAGGACTTGTTTTAGACTATGAACAAGCAGAAACAAATGCTTTGCTTAATCGTATTACAGAACATTCTTATTTAAGAGAGCGATATGGTCCAACTATAGGCAATTACAACACGCAAAATTGGCTCTCTTGCGCCATGTTACTTGGTACAAATAAAAGAATAGATTTGATTCAGGATATTAATGAAGGAAAAGTAGAAGCATTAATTATTTTGGATGAACCTCCTCCTAGAATGGCTAGAAAGATAGAATATGAGGGAGATGTCCCGTTGTTTGCAATGGAATCAGAACACATTCAAGGTCAGTGGAATGGGCCTTATGTGGGCGTGGGGTTTAATGTAGGAAGAGAATATCAGGATGAAATCCCCCCAACCATGGATCCAGCATTAATTCCTAGGCTGGGCGTGGAATATTACATGTTGTATTCGATTGAGGCTGTAATGGAGATTAATGTTGAGGATTTAGAGAAAAAAATGAAGGAAATACAGCCTCAGCTTTTACGATTACAAGATGATTTTGGCTCTATTTATGCGCTGGAAGATGTAGTACAGCAGTTATGTCAATCATTAAAAAATGCACGGGCATTTTTCTTGTCGAGACCTGATTTATTAGCAACACTAACATCAGATAACAAACAGATTTGGTTGCAAAAAACAATGCCGGATTATTATGAGATACAACAAGCAGATATTAAACGATTGAAAGAAGAAACAATATTTATTGATATTCAAACTAGATATAGACAAATTGAAATGATTTGGCAATATGCCACATTTATTGCAACGGGATTGTTTGATTTTTCCCCTTTTAATCCGGGAGCGCCAAGTGGTATAGCTCATATTTTCATAGAAGGAAAATATGGGGAAATGATTTTTAAAAATGATGTGTTTTATTCCACTCCTATTGGGTGTATTCAGCACAATTGTAATACGACTAACACGATGGGCGGTCTTGTACATATCGAAACCTTTTATGAACCAACTTCTCATCGATTGTTTTTTGGTAATACAGCTTCTTTAGTAGTGCAGGAGAAGGGAAAAGATAACCAAGTAATAGAAAGACAAGGATCATTAACTATTGGCATTAATGCGTCACGAATTTTGAAGAATTTGGCACTAGCAGCACATCGCACAGCATTTTTTGCTACAAACAATCAAATATTAAAAGGATTTAATGCAGAGGGCAAAGAAATATCGGAGTATTCTACACCGATACCAGTTGAGGAGCTGACGCGTCAAAAAACAGGTATTATTACAACAAAAAATGGGGAGGAATATTTCTTTTTGACATTGCAACCATTTGCAGATATAGATTTTTATTTCTTTTTATTAAATCCGCTAGATGAAGAATTTGCATTAATTAAAGCGTTAGATACTACTGCACAGCAAATTTTAATCAAAATCAAATGGCAAACACAAATCATTATTTTGGTGTCATTATTATTAATAATTCTCATTGCAAGTATTATTTCCAAACATATTACAGCTCCATTGCTTTTATTGTCACAGGCCACTGCTAAAGTAAGAGAAGGTAAGCTAGATGAAATATCATTGCCGCCGATGAAGAAAGACAAAAAAGATGAAGTAGATATGTTATATCAATCATTTTATCAGATGGTGGAAGGATTAAAAGAAAAAGAAAAAGTAAAAGGGGTGCTTAACAAGGTTGTATCGCCAAGCATTGCAGAAGAGATTTTAAAAGGAAATGTGCATTTAGGTGGTGAAGAAAAAGTTGTTACTGTTTTATTTGCTGATATTAGACATTTTACAGAATTATCTGAAAAGATGTTACCAAATGAAGTTATTAAGATGCTGAATGATTGTATGACAAAGATTTCTTCTGTGATCGATCAATATGAAGGAGTAATTGATAAGTATGTTGGGGATGAAGTCATGGCGCTTTTTGGAGCTCCCTTAAGTAGTGAAAATAGCGCTGTAAATGCGGTACTATGTGCTATAGAAATGGTAAAAGTCCTAGATGAATGGAATCAGCAAAGAACGAAAGAGGGGTTAAGGGGTATTAAAATGGGAATCGGTATCCATACTGGTGTTGTAGTCGCAGGCAATATGGGTGCAGAAAATCGGTTGAATTATACCGTACTTGGATCAAATGTGAATTTAGCAGCAAGGCTGTGCTCTGTTTCAGGTGAGCAACAGGTGTTAATTTCTAAAGAGACATTGTCTCAGCCTTATGTGCGCGAAAAAGTTGATTATGAAGAATTACAGCCAATTGAATTAAAAGGTTTTTCAGAACCCATTGCTGTTTACCAAATAAAGGCAAAAAAAACACCCTATGTAAAATAGGGTGTTCATGTTGGTAAGAAGTGATATCTTTTACCCTCGGAACTCAATCGGAGATACTCCATTTGTCGTAGAGCTGGTAGTCGTGAAGTTTTGAAACATACTAGTATCTACACCAGTGCTAGCAGCCACTAAGTCGGTTGCTGAGTTGTTTGTTGCGCTTTTATTAGCATCAGATGTATCTAGTTGTGTGGTTATTTGTTGGTCTAATTCTTGTTCTTCTAATAATAGTAAAGCGTCTGATGAGCCATCGCCATGCCCATGTGTCATTCCAATGCTGTTTACGCTATCATCTGATTCTGAAGAAGTTGCGCCATGTGCATCATTAGCTGGAGCTGTTGTACCATCTGTAACATTAGTGTTATCTGATCCAGAGTGGTTGCCATGTTTAGTAGTAAAATCATACGAACTTGTTTCGGAACTTACTGATGAAACCATTTTTTTCCCCCTTAAGTTAAAAAATGTGGGCCACTTGCATGAAGGCAAAGGTCCTCATAACCATTATAGCATATATTGAATTCTTATGGAATAAAAATCTTTATATAACGTATTTCTTAAGTATTTGATTTTTAGGTTGTTACTTCTTTTTATGAAGAAGGTTGACTCTCTTTGGTTAATTTTGTTATTTTTATCCTTTTTTGTGGTCTAGTGAGGCACCAGTGAGAAAATCGTTCGCGTTCTATATATGGGTTGTTGTTCTTTTAATGAGTATTGGTATTTTTATTTGTTCTAAGGATTTATCAAAGGTGGTAATCCGAGGCGCTATGAAAGTGGGCATGCTTAAACAGATTAGTCAGTTAGAGAAGACGGCAAGTATTGAAGAGATTATTATTCAATTAAGGCAGATTAGTAAGAAGAAAGGAGTGTCATTTACCGTATTAAAAAATACAGGAGAAATAGTGGATTACAGTGGTCCTATTGTAATACCAGATATGGTGAAGGTGATAAAGAAACACAAAGGATATGGTATTGATGGAGAGCGATTTTATACAGCAAGAGCATTTGAGTTAAGAGGAGAAAAGTTCATTATTTGTAATGGAATAGATAAGAATATTGTCCAGGAATTAATTAAAGTATTTCAGTTTGTTTTTAATGCCTTTTCCATCGGAACTTTAGGAGTATTTTCTTTTATTCAAATAATGGGGCTAAAATTTTTCTCTAGAAAACAATATAAGGTTCGATCGATAGCAAGGCAACTCATTAATAATGGATCCCAACATACAATAAATCAATTAAATGCGCTTGCGAAAGATGATACAGTTCAAGCATTAATTCACTTACATAAAAACAATGAAGAATTAATATTAAGAAATAAGACATTATATGAAGAAAAGACAGCGATTATTGAATGTTTAGATGAAGGGGTAATTGTTTTAGATTCTATTGGAAGGATAAAAAATATCAATTTAAAGGCAACGCAGTTGCTTAAAATCATGTCCCTTGATTTTATTGGGAAGTATTTACAAGAGCTAATTAGAAACAACCCATCAGAACTAGGGGCTTTTTGTTTAGATTTAATGCATATCGCTAAAGAACAGGATAACATTATTAAAGACTCTTATGAGGCAAAAGAATCTGAAGGAAAATTTTTTGAAATTATTGCTCAGCCGATTAAATCACAAAATGGATTTATTTTAATATTACAAGATCATTCTAGTGATTATAAAGTGTTAAGCATGGGCAAGAATTTTGTAACGAATGCTTCTCATGAGTTAAGAACTCCTATTACTATTATTAAAGGTTTTACAGAGACTTTAAAAGATCTACCAGAAATTTCTGAAGATATGCTCATTGATATTACAGATAAAATATTACGTAATTGTCATCGTATGGCGTCTGTTGTAAAAAGTTTATTAGTGCTAGCAGATTTGGATTATTCTGGTAAAGCTAGTATGCAGCCATGCGATTTAGTAGGGCTTATAGAAAGCTGCTCTTATACGCTACTAAGTGCATTTCCGGATGTAAAAGTGGAAACGTTATTTAATGAGAAAGAACCTATTATTTGGGGAGATCCAGATTTACTTGAGCTTGCCATTATGAACTTATTTGAGAATGCGGTTAAATATTCGGATGCTGCAGCTTATATTACCGTGACGGTAGAGTCCTTAAAAGATCATATTAACTTAAGCATTAAAGATCGAGGCATTGGTATTGCACAGAAAGATTTAAATCATATTTTTGAAAGGTTTTATACCGTTAACAAATCTCATTCAAGAAAATTGGGTGGAGCAGGACTTGGACTTTCCATTGTAAAAACGATTATAGAAAAACATAATGCAAAGATTCATGTAGAATCCCCTGGTAGAGAGGGCTCTATTTTTACTATACAGTTTCCTAAACAGTAGTGTTATAGAAAGTAAGGGACTATGTAAGTGATATTGCAAGCTTCTTCACTAGCTGAGATAGACATAGATTTTTTTGGTTTTGTTTTATAATCAAAACGCTCCATCAGCTCAATGGGAATCCCGTGTTGTGTAAACAGCTCTGATATTTCATTAGAAGATAATAAAGACTGGTTGCTCTCTATTTTTAATTTTTCCTTTTGAATCAATTCATCTGCAAAGGCTTTAGAAAAGAGGGTGCTTAGCATAGGGTAGGGGATATCTTGGAAATAAAAGATGATATGGGGTGAAGAAGCATTTATGGCAAAGAGGGATTCTAAGGCGGGGTAGGAGGTCGCAGATTCATAATGATAACCAGGGCATCCTCTTAAAAGAAGGGTATGCATAAAATGTTTGGGATCTTCTTCATCAAATAACTCTACAAGGGAAGTAATAGTATATCCCTTTTGTAATAGCAATTTTCCTTGCATTTGTAATATACAGACAATGTCTTTACCAAGACTTCTCTCTTGTTGAAAGGGAGGATGGTCAGCATAAAAATAATCAATTAATTTTTCTGCATATTGTGTGGTAATAGGATCGTCTTGAAAAAGAGAGAATATATTCATTTTAGCAGTCATATTATGATAATTTTTCAATCGATGATTGGAATAAGTAGGCTGTGTGTTTTTGCTCTCTTTTTTTATGGTGCTTTGCGTAGCGTGATTAGCTTTTGGTTTGTTTTTGATGATGTGTTGAAAATATTTTTGTGTCTTATTCTTATTTATATCCAAAAATAGTTGATGGGATTTAGAGGAGGTAAAAGCGATCAGGCCTGTAAGTTTATTTTCTGAAAAAAAACAAGAAGAGAGTATGGCAAAAATGCTAAGAAAAATAATCGTCCATGGTAATACTTGCATGTGATTCAGATCCTATGAATAATTTGGTGATGCGTAGGTAGATAAAAGGTGTGAGTAATAATTTTACTAGAACCTATAGAGTGAAAATGCAACTGCATTACGTCAGGTAATGATGGCTCTGTCATATCCCATGTTATTGTTTGCTCAAATGCATGTTGTTTTTCCCTATATTTAAAAAAAGTAAAAGAAATCCTTTCTACATCTTTTGCAAGACAATCTAACTTTTCGTGGGAAGGTGAGAGTATATTATCTTGTTTAGGAAAAATAGATAGGTACACAAGGTTATCTTGCAAAAAGATTTTACCCATTATTTCATAGCACAAGGCTTGTTCTGGATTAACACCGTGATCAAATCGAAATACAAGAGCGGTATGATCATGGCATGTCATGGTATAAATACTGCCAGGCAAAGCAGTAAGATGGCTAAAATAGTGAGTGATTTTATTAACCATACGATCTTGCAATAAAGCAGTAGATTGCATGGTCTTTAATTCATTTTTCAATAAAGCAGAGGCTTTTAATTGTTGTAAAACAAATATAACAATTGCAGTTGTAAGGATACAAGCGATCATCACTTCCAATAAGGAAAAGGAATATCTTTTTTGCATGAGTGCTGCGATAAATATTATTCTGCTTCTATTGTATCATTTTTATGTTTATTTGAAATCCATACTAAAGCAATGCCAAGTAAAAGAAACATGATGAGTGATACAATATTGGGGAGGTACCCATTTTGTGATGCTGGAATAACATTAAGCACTGTAAGCAATGCAAGAACTACTCCCATGCAAGCATCTCCAGCGACAAGGCCAGAAGATGCTAATATGCCCTGCTCTTCTGCTTTACGATTTTTTAGTTTATGTTGTACAAGCCATTTTATGACACCTCCGAGCATCATAGATGATGACAGAGAGAGCGGAAGATATAGACCTATTGCAAATGCAAGAGTAGGTATACGAAGTAATTCCATAACAAGCCCAAGTACGATACCAATCATGACGAGTACTACAGGCAATTGATGATTGATAACACCTTTTGCAATTAAATACATGAGGGTAGCTTGTGGAGCCGGCATTTTAGGAGATCCAAAACCATATGCTTCATTAAGCAAATAAAGAGTTCCTCCGATTGCAAGTGAGGGAAGGATAAGGCCAATGATTTCTGCAATTTGTTGGTTTCTTGGTGTTGCGCCTAAAATATAACCTGCTTTTAAATCTTGGGATGTCGTTGCTGCAAGACAAATAGCGACATTTACTACACAGCTCATGGTAATGGCTGCTATTAGAAATACACGTTCGGTCCATCCCAAAGCAGAAAAGATTAAACAGGTAATTAATAAGGTAGTAATAGTCATTCCAGATACTGGGTTAGAAGAACTACCAACCAGCCCTACGGTGATGGAAGTTACGGCAGTAAAGAAATATCCTAAAATTGCAATAAGTACAATCGTAAGAAAGTTTAGTGATAGGTCTGGATATAGCCATAAAAACATAATAATACCAAGAGAACCTAAAATGAGCCACGACATGGAGATATCTTGGTCTGTACGCTCTTGGGATTCTTTTTGTTTAAACATGGCAAATAATTCTTTGAATCCCACTACTACAGTATTCTTAATCATTGGCATAATTTTAATAACGCTAATAACACCACCGATAGCGACTGCGCCAGCTCCAATATATCTTACATAATTAGACCAAATATCATCTGCGCTCATAGCAAGAATTGACACTGTAGAAGGATAAATAATACTTTTCCCGCCGAACATTTTAATGAGGGGAATAATCACCCACCATCCAATGATACCACCTGCAAACATAATAGCGGATATTCTAGAGCCTACGATAAAACCAACGCCTAATAAAGAAGGCGTGCCATCTATGCTGAATTTAGTATCTTCATATTTTTTAAAGGTGAAATCAATTGACTCATTCCAGAGATAGAGGCCACTAATACATAATTTGTATAATGCCCCCATTAATAATCCCCATGCAGCTGAAAAAGCATGGGCGATTTTTTTTTCGCCGGCTATTAGGATTTTGGCGCAAGCAGTACCTTCTGGAAAAGGAATAGTACCATGTTCTTTTACGATAATGAATCGTCGCATAGGAATCATAAATAGAATTCCAAGGATTCCACCTAAAAAAGCGAGTATAAAAATTCTATTATTGGATGGTGAATCTCCTAAAAAAAACAGAGCAGGTACTGTAAAAATTACACCTGCTGCAAGACCTTCTCCAACAGTTGCGATTGTTTGCACAATATTATTTTCTAAGATGGTTACACGTTTGAAAAAGGTATGTAAAATTGCCATAGACATAACAGCAGCTGGTATGGACGCAGAAATAGTGGTTCCGATTTTTAAGCCTAGATAAGCATTGCCTACTCCAAATACAACACCCAGCAACATTCCAAGTACAACAGAGCGTATAGAAAATTCCTTCACGGGTTTATCTGAGCTGACGTGAGGTTGAAACTTTTCTTGAGGATGATTCATAGACATATAGTTGGTTATATTAAATTTTTTCTTATCAAATATAGATTTTATGATCTATTCTTTTTTTAGAATGTATGAGTATTTGTAGATTGTTTTGGACGCATCAAATCTTAAATAGTAACAAAACAAGCGGTATTTAGTATTATCTGCGAGACATGTTTCATGGCTAGTTGAGTACCCCCTTTTATAAGAAATAGAAAAGGATGATGTGGAAGTTGTTGGGAGTAGTTCCCACTCACTCGGATGGATAGGGTTCATTTCGTCCCATTTTATTTCAGGTAATACATTCATTTCAAATTCTAGACTTAAATTATTAGCGATGCGAAATTCATCCATGGTATGTAATTGATGTATTTGATGATTCGCAAAACGATAAATATGATGAACAAAAAATCCTAGAGCAACGCTAATAATGGCAATGGAAACAATTACCTCTAGTAATGCAAAAGAATATTTTTTTTGTTTTGCCAACAATCACCTACTGATTTACAGCATAGCCATTTTATCAGGTAATTTTAAATATTGATAAAAAAATGATGAATTTTTATAACTAAATTAAAAAGGCATAATTGTTCAAAGGCCTTTTACAATTAATTGTAGTATTCTGATGCTCGTTTGCGAGCATCAATAGACAGATTAGAATAAGAAAACCTCTGTTTTTCCTTTTTTAAAGACCGCAGTCATTAACAAGGGTTTTTCTTATTAGATAGATGGTATCATTGATTACGATAAGTTTGCAGCGTTTAAAGCCATCTGATTCGAGTTACACATTCGAAGAGGAAAGTATTTCCGGTATATGATGCTAAAGGCATGAATAGCATGTGTTTGGTCATGACTGGTTGTAGAATATTATGAAAGGCTTTAAAGGAAGGGCGCTTTTTAATTTATTGCGTCTAAAATATCGTAATCAGCAATTGCCCACTTCACTAGAGCAGTGGCAGATAGAAGATTATCGGGCGATGAATACTGAGGCATTGTTTCATCGGTTGCTATTTCTCGGAGTGAGTCTTGATTTAGAAGCGTTTAAGTTATATACTGCAAGCTGCGATAGTCCTGAAAAACTCTTATATTATCTCTCTGCTAAAGAAGAGAATGATTCATCTAAATTACAAATATATCTTATTGTTTTTGAATTATGGAGACGGTTTGTCCCAGAAAAACAATCATTATCTATTTTAACCGATGAAATCGATCATAAGATAGAGCAGCATTATCAAGGTGAATTAGAAGAAGATCAGGCACAAGTGATGTTTGTGACTTTGGAAGATATTTTTGATCAAGCTGTTGATGAGGGGCAACCCCCTAAAGGCGTTTTTGTAGCGCTATCTAACTATATGGCACATAATCTAGAGCATTTTTTATATGATTATATTGGTAAAATGATTGCTCAAAATAAAGATTTAACTGCATCAGAATTGATCGATGGTTTTTATCCCTACATTCAACAGGAGACAGCTTTTGATTTGTTAAAAGTCAAACTGCTTGCTAAGGCGGATGTCGAAGAGGCAACGATTGCCGCGCAGAGGCTGAGTGAAAAAATAATCGAAGAAAAAAATAAGTCACTTGCTTTTGATTTAATTCAATTTTTAGCACAGGAAGGAACTCCGGAAGTATTTTTTCAAACATATCAAAAAATAGTGCCCTTGATTGAAACAGAAAAAGATTTTAAACAGATGCTAGAGATTGCAGCTAGTTATTATCGAGGATTTGATAAAGAATTAGAAGAAGAGCAAATACAGCATTTGATTAATTCTAGAAAAGACATCGATCCCAATCGCAAGATAGAAATAAAAGAACTTATCTTAAAAGCATTTAACAAGTAGCGATTAATTTTGGTTTAAATTGTAGATAGTCTGCTGCTACAAAAATATAAGTTGTTTGATGATATTTTCCAAATAGAGGCGTTCCCTGTTTTACGTTATGCAGATGTCCAAATATGCAAATATCCATATGGTACTTATCGATGATAGTCGAAGCTTTTGATTCTTGCAGGGTGTGTGGCAGTGGAGGAAAGTGAGTCATACATATTTTTAAAGAAGAGGATTCATTTATTTGTTTGAGGCTCGACTCCAATCGGAGCAGCTCCTTTTCAAACAAGGCTTCTTCACGCTGTGTATCTTCGTGTTTATTTTTTACAAGATTAGAAGGGACGAAATCAATAATTTTATCAAAGGAAAAAGCCGGATCGTCCCACAATCTTGCTCCTCCTATAGCAACTTCATTTATTTGGAGTGCGTTGTTGTTAATAAAAGAAATAGAAGGGGGGAGTTTTGCGCTAAGCTTTGCATTGGATGGCCACCAATAATCATGATTACCCTTTAAGATAATCTTTTTGCCTGGCAGTTTATCTATCCAACATAAATCAAGAAGGGCATCTTCGAATTTCATAGCCCATGAAATATCTCCTGGAAGGAGGACTAGATCTTCATCCGATACGATATCTTTCCAGTGTTGTTGAATAAGATAGTGGTAATCTTTCCATGCCGCTCCAAAAGCTTCCATGGTTTTATCGGGAGTAGAAATAGCAAGATGCAGATCTGCAATAGCAAATATTTTCATGAAAAGCTCATTGTGTAGTGGTCTAACATAAATGTAGCACTATCATATAATACTTGTGTAGTAATTGATTGTTACTGGTTAGGGAGTGGTGTTAAAGGTATATATCCAGCGCAAGGCCATTACAGCATATCCAATTGCTGCTAATAAATTGGTTGGATTAGTTGTAGGATTTTGCCCCCATATGGACCGGATGTTCCCCACATAGCGGAATATAGAGCATTTTCTGCAGTGATCCAAGTGCTTGGAAAAGGTGAGGCTATAGGTACCTTAACAGGAAAAATATAATCAATAAAAAACTAAAAACGAAAGTTTTTTGGTAGGTGGGTGCCGGCGGGTATTACAATGATACCATCTCGTACATAAAGATGATCGCTATCATAATGCATGATGTGTTTTTCATTAGTGAGGGATACATTATCTTCTATCTGTGTTTGTTCATCGATAATAGCTTTTTTAATAATACAGTTTTTCCCAATGAAATAGTCGTGAGGATCTTGCGTTGGGAGAGAGGATGTGTAGGAAGGATTTCCAATCACAATGGAATCTTGGATGATGGTTCCTTCCATGATGCGGGAGCGGAGCCCAATTAAGCTGTGTGTAATTTCTTTAGCATTAATGATAGAGCCATCACAGATAATAGAATCGGTAACTCTTGTGTTTTTTACAAAAGCACTGGGAAGGTTGATGTTTTGTGCATAAATGGGAGATTGTTCATTATATAAATCAAGACCACAGCTAGTTGTAGTGAGAGATAAATTTGCTTCATAGAAGGATTCAACAGTGCCAATATCCTCCCAATAACCATGGTAAGTATAAGCTGCTGTTTTTTTTCCTGTTTTAATTTGAGTGGGGATAATATGTTTGCCAAAATCTTCTCTTAAGTCAGTGTTTAAAAGATGGATAAGAGTATCTTTTTTAAAAATGTAAATCCCCATGGACCCTAGATAGCATCGCTCTGGATCTTTTGCATCTTTTACTTTGAATTTTTTTAAGACCTTTATATCAGATGGTTTTTCATAAAAATCTGTAATTAAATGATTTTTATTAATTTTCATGATTCCCATGCGTCTTGCTTCTTTTTCTTTTACCGGGATCGTAGCAATCGTTAATTCAGCATCTTTTTCTTTTGTAAATTCTAACATGTCAATTAGATCCATGTTATATAGCTGATCGCCAGAAAGAATAATGAAATATTCTATTGGCAAATGTAAAAAATGAGATAGGTTCTTTCTTACGGCGTCTGCAGTTCCTTGATACCATGATTTTTTTAGGGGGGTCTCTTCAGGACTTAGCATTTCTATTTTTTCACTAGTTAGAGCGCCTGCATGAAAGGTAGAGGCAATATGATTGTTTAAATCAGAAGCAAAGTATTGAGATATAACGAATATTTTTGAAATTTTTGCATTAATAGAATTAGAAATAGGGATGTCTATTAGTTTATAACGTCCTGCAAAAGAGACATCAGGCTTACATCTAGTCTGGGTAAGGGGGAATAGGCGCGTACCTTGACCACCAGCTAGAATAATCGTGGCTGCTTGGTGTTTTTCTAGTAACGTCAATACGTCAATATGAGTTTTTTTATTCATTGTATTAAATAATAGTATATAGCTTATGTATATTAATTATTATTAATATGGTCAATTTCAATCTATAGTTTTATTTTTAAACAAATCGTAAATTAATGATTTTGTTTTTATTACAAATAGTTTATAATTTTAAAAAAATCCAAGACTTTATTTAGTTGCTCATGATTGATGTTTGGGGTTTTTTTTGTATAAACAATTAATAACCAATGGTAAGAGGTGTTTTTTTTTCAATGGACGTCATTTCTAGAGCCTGTGTTTATGTAGATAAAGCATGTGATTATGCTCCTGGTATTAGTAGTTTCTCTAATGCGGGAGTGCTTGCTGGAAAAATGGTTTTTTCCATGCCGATTATTTCTTCTTTAACGGAGGGAAATCCATTTGTTGAGCATATTAAGGATAAAAGTACTCTGCGATGTATTGGATTGATCATTTGTCCATTTTTGTCCAATGGAGCAGTTGCTATTTATGATATAGTCAATTTATGTGCAGCAGCTATAGAAAAGGTAGACGAAGAAGAGGTAACGGATCATCCTCGGGTACAGGCGTTTGGAACAAGACCATTGCATATGCCTGCTCCCATACAAAAACCTCCAGTCCGATTGCCGTATGAAAACGAATATCTTTTTTTAAGAAAAATGGGATCTGTCGATATAGAAAGGCTAAGGCAACAACCTATCGAAGCTCCAAAGAAAGAAAAAAAGCGATATCAAGAGTTGTTTCATGAGATAGAGAGGTGTTTATCACTGCTAACCAATCAAGCAGATGGAAGAAAACCTCTTAAGCTAAATCAGATAGAACAAGTAAAAGAAGCGTTCAAGGCGAGAGCTGTTTTAGCAGGCGCTTTAATACGACCCACCCTAGAGTCTATAGAAGAATGATTCTTTTTTAAGACCCCCAACGTTTAATTACGATTTCCATTTCATTTCTAATAAAGGAAGGAGTGTTATTTTCTGATGCAATAGTTTTAAATAGTGCTCGATCAGGTATTGACTCAAGAGCTTGGCAGGGAAATACAAGATAAGGTGCAAAGGATAAGTTTTTTCTTATAGAAGGATTAACAAGTAGCGTTAAACAGCTTAATGCAATCTCTACATCTTCCGGAAAAGCAGATAATACGATAGCGGCTCTTTCATTATCTTTACAGTAAGGCTTGGTTTGTAGTTTTTGCAGTAAAAATGGTTTTGCAAGGGCGCCAAAACTACAAATGGCATCAATTACTGCTTCATCAACAGAAAAATAACCATTCCCAAGAGCGTTTAATAAAACAGGAAGCGATGTGATATCTTTGATGATTCCAAGTAGTGTCGCAGCGAAAATAGGAGCTCTTCCATAACCTGGATTTAATGGATCATAAAAGGTGGAAGAAGATAATAGGTCACGTAAAGCAGGAATAGACGTTTCTTTTAGCACTATAAGAGCATCCATTTCTTTTTTTGGATTCTCATCTTCTGTTAAAATAAGGTCTGCGATTGCAATGTTAATTTTAGGTGTATTGCTCTCTTCATATAACATGCGCAAATCTAGGTATAGTTTCTTTGCTTGTTTAATCGATTCTTTTGCTTCTAATGGCAATAGATCGAGCGCTTGTTGTTCTACAATCGCGATTTGTTTAATTCGTTTGATGGAAAATTCTGACATGCATCCGACACCTTTTTTTTTGTAGTAGGTGAGCATTTCATTGAAATCGCCACTAAAATGCACCTGACAGTGCATGACAATTTGAGCGTCAATAGAATCAATTAAAGGAATGTGATCTAATACGTTATCATGAGACATAAGATTTTAGCCGGTAGCTTGTTTTAATACTTCTTGTGCATTATAGCTAGATCGTACAAATGGTCCTGCATATACCTGTTTAATGCCAATACAGAGACCAAATGTTTCATATTCTTTAAAGTCTTCCAATGGCACAAAAGATGTTACTTTTAGTTTTTTTGCACTTGCTTGGAGATACTGACCAATGGTAATGATATCACAGCCAGCATTTTTTAAATCAGTAATCGTTTGAAACGTCTCTTCTTTTGTTTCACCAAGTCCCACCATGATCCCTGACTTAATGAGCATAGGGTGTTTGCGCCTTGCTGCAAAAGAGAGAATTTGCAATGTGCGATCATAAGTTGCTGTGTGGCGTACCCGGGGGGTAAGACGTCGCACCGTTTCGATATTGTAATTAAAAATGTCAGGATGAGTATTTAAAACAATGGATAAGGCATCAAAATTACCTGCAAAATCAGATGTCAACACTTCGATGGTGCAAGTAGAGTGCATTTCCTTAATTGCCTGAATGATCGTGGATAGATGCATAGCGCCACCATCAACCAGATCGTCTCGCGCAACCATGGTAATGACAACATGAGAGAGCCCTAATTCTTTTACAGACATAGCAATTTTATAAGGCTCTTCCCTATCAGGCAGAGAAGGCTCCTTGTTAAATGCTATATCACAAAAACCACAGGCTCTTGTGCATTCTTTTCCAAGCACAAGAAATGTTGCGGTTTTTTTAGAATAACACTCTAATCGATTGGGGCATTTTGCCTCTTCACAAACAGTATTTAGACCATATTTTTTTAAAATTGAATTCGTTTGTGCAAGGGCTTCTCCTTTTGGAATACTGCGATGTAACCATTTCGGAAATCGACCGGTCCCAAGAGTTTCAGAAATCGCCCCGTTATCCGGATTATCTGGCAAGCGATTAAGTTTTACTAAGGGGGTGTAATCGAATCGTTGATCCATAACATTATTTTTTTGTTTTTGGTGGAAAATGAATAGGCGTATCACTAGCAAGGAGCGCAGCTTCTAACCATCCTTCTAGCATGGTTGGATGAGCGTGAATAGTTTCTGTTACACAACCAAGCGTTAGTTCATTTTGAATAGCAATTGCCATTTCTCCGATTAAGTCCGACGCGCCATGGCCTACTACTGTAGCACCTAATATTTTTTGAGTATGATGATCAATGATAATTTCTGTAAAGCCCTCTGTTTCGAGTGTGGCAATAGCCTTACCATGATGTTGAAAAGGAAAAGAAGTTGCAATTGCCGGGTAGCCCTTTTCTTTTGCCATTTCAAGGGTGAGGCCTACCATAGCAATCTCCGGGTAGGTAAAAATAACGGCAGGAACAGCATGATAATGCATGATGGCATGTTGGCTAGAAGCGTTGGCGGCAGCAACAATACCCTGATGAGAAGCTACATGAGCTAGCATCGCTTTTCCAGTAACATCACCAATGGCATAAATTCCAGGAATAAGTGTTTCCATTTTTTCATTTACCGCAATCATCCCTTTATCTGTTGTAGCAAGACCAATTGCATTTAGATTAAGGCTATCTGTTACTATTTTTCTTCCTATTGCAATAAGTGCTTTTTCTGCTTCTATTGTTTTGCCATCAGATAGTTTTACTACAACACCATTACTAGTTTTTACAATTTCTGCAACGGAGCTATTAGTAAGAATAGTAATCTGTTGCTTTTGAAATGCTTTTGTTAGAGTGTCACTTACTTTTTTTCCTTGAGTAGATACAATGGAAGGAAGCGCTTCAATAATCGTTACTTTTGATCCTAGTGTAGCAAATAAAGAGGCAAATTCACAGCCGATATAACCGCCGCCTACAATAGCAAGTGATGCTGGTACATGAGTTAATTCTAATATAGAGGTAGAGTTTAGTATTTTATCATGATCTGGTAAGAATGCCTTAATATCTAATGGCTCAGAGCCAGTTGCAATAATAATCTTGCTTGCACGAATAATAAAAACAGTATCTTCTGCATGTATTTTTAGTTCATTATTAGATACAAATGAAGCTTTTCCACTAATAATTTCTATTTTATTTGCTTTTAGAAGACTCTCTAAGCTTGACCTAATTTTTTTGATCACTTGATCTTTACGATCTTTCATTTTTGCATAGTCAAATCGTTTATTATCTACGTAAATTCCAAATTCTTCTGCATGTGATATTTTTCTATATACATCTGCATTAGCAAGAAGTGTTTTTGTTGGGATACAGCCACAGTTTAAACAAGAGCCACCCAAGTAATTTTGTTCGATTAAAGCAACTTTTTTGCCATTTTGTGCAGCTTTAATCGCTGCTACATATCCACCGGGACCAGCGCCAATAATGGCTATATCGAACTCCCTCTGAATTGACATTGTGATACTCCTTGTTGTATCTATTGATTTTAAGTGTTAGTATGGAAAAAAGAAACCAATAATTTTATTTTTCAAATTCTCTATGGAAAAAGAGCGCACAAAGCTGTGTCCTCATTGTGAAGGTCGCGTGCCCATTGCTTCTGATGAATGTCCCTATTGTGGGCAAAATATTTTCTTTGATGACTTTTCTTATCCACAAGAAACAACTTCTAAATTTATCCCCCCTTATGCAGCATCTGCTTCTATTCATCTGGAAGAGCCACAACATAAAAGAGTGGAAACAGCTCGAAGTGAGGAAAAAGAGAAACAAAAGCAAAAATCTCTTTTACTTACTATTTTATTCCTATCGGTAGGAAGTTGTTTATTTACACTTGGATTAATCATCTTTTTTTTCTCTGAAAATGGTAAATTAATTTTAGAATGGAAGAGCCGTTATAGTCTTTTTTACTGTCTTATTGCTGCCCCATTTTTATATATCGGGTGGCTTCGATTAAAAAACGAATAAAAATTATTTTAAAATAATTTGTTTGGTTTGCTTTTTATCACTTTCTTGTTAAACTCTTTTTCGAAAATATAAAGGTTTATTATGGATCTTTCAAATTATAAACATCTCGATTTAAGAGCTCAATTTCGTCACAATCATCCATTGACAGATGATGCTCCATTGCCGAGCCAAGAATTTGATAAATATCTTGCTTCTATAGAAAAAAGGATAGCTTCTTTAGATGTCTTTTCTGATTTTCATACAGGAGATAACGTAGATATAGCTAGAAGAGTGCCTTATCAGATTCAAGCAAAAGAAGGTTATTTCACTCGAAAAGTTCAAATTGTGCAAAGCGATGATGCTTCTTGTATGGATAAGTGGCTTGCTATTAGTATGCTGGCAATATCTATTATTTTCCTTGTGGGACTTGTTCTTGTTCCAATGGCAGTAGTCAGATCTAGTCATATTATGGAAGCTGCTGATTTAATGAATAAGGTAACAGTGACAAAATGGAATATGGCATATGATGTGCACCCATCTTCATTAGAAGATGATACAGCCAATGATTTTATTACAGGTATAGAAGAATTATATAAATTTGATGCTACTGCATGCAAAGGTGATCGATCAGCTAGTTTTATTATCAATCAAGTAGAAAAACAAGAGACGAGAGATCCTGCAGATCCTACCAAAGTGATTCATACAGATCTTATATTTGATACACTACGGTTCAATGCCGATGATGGTATCAAGAAAATGATTGATTCTTTGGATAAAAAAACAACATTTAGAATAGCAATTGGTTATTCTCATATTTTAACCGCCTCACAATCTATGTATTATACAAACATAGTCGAAGACGATCCAAAATTATTTTTTATGGGAGTCCCGGTGCAGAGTGCAACCGATCGTGGCATTTTAATAATAAGACCAAACCCAAATTATCGGATTACTTATCACCAAACCATGTCAGATGGAAGTATTGTAATAAAAACACAGGATGCCGGAGATACATTTACTCCAAATGATGGGGCTATTGCTGTGAGAAAAACGGTAGATATGGATCAATTTGATGTGGTATTAATATATGATATTACAAAAACCAAACCGCATGGAGCTATTTCCTTTAAGCAAAAAAAACTAGGTGATTTAAGTGATGAGAGCCTAAAAGGGGCATGTATCCAAGTATTACAACAGATTAAGGGCGTAGCAGTAGATACACCACAGTATCTTTTGATAAGAAAAGATGATAAATTTCTGAGAGAGATCGACGTGCCAAAACCAACGCTTCCTACAAGCAAGGGGCCGTTGCCCCTAAGAAGTTCGGTAATAGGAGCCTTTGGGCCGATAGTTATGCCTAAGCCGATAGTTATGCCTAAACGGCCTGTAGCATCAACTGCTACGACATCAAAATAGATTTTTTTAACATTGCATTATCTCAAGCAAAAAGGTGTGATGCAATGCTAAAGAAAAATTAAAAAAATCTTTATTTTTTCTTAATATTATTGTACAACTTGTTTCTTTAACAAGAGGCATGTCATGGATGTTGCAAGAATCACACCACCTGTATCGCGGCTTTTAGTCCTACAAAAAGCATTAACTATTACAGAAAAAAAACAAACAGAAGAGAAAGATAAAAGAAACGCAATCATAGCATTGAATCTTTTTTCAGGACTTCAACCATCCAATTACAAGACAGCACAAAACTATGCAATCCAACGTGATTTTTTCACGGGAAAAATCGATCAGATCACATCTGATAACTGTGAAGAAAAAACGGTGGCAATTATTATTATAGCACTAAGTATTTTATCGCTAATAGGGATCTATTTTGTTGTAAATGGGATGATCAAGAGTGCTGAATATAGTAAGCGAGAGCAAGAATTTGTAGCGATACAATCAAATGAAATAAAACTACAAAAAAGACACGACTATTTAGAACAAAGAATACAGACTTTACAAGTCTCTACTGCTTTACCAGGCTCTCGACATCTAGATAGTGCACAACCATCAATACCTGTTGACGATGGTAGGGCAAGAGAGTTAACACCATCTTCCATAGGATCCGATGTTCCTAGTATAGAAATCCTTGCTGACGAACTGGAAGAGGAGTCTACAGAGCCTATGTTCATATGTTTACAACAGTTTATAGAGCAGCATGGGATTGCAGTGATAGAGAAAACAGGTGATTCTACCATGATGTGGAGCATTGATGCACTGCCTAAAATAATTGGTTGGTTAAAGAAGCAGTTTCTAACTAAAGAAGAAAGGAAGCCGCTAGCGGCTGCTACCATGCTTATGCAAGAAGAAGGACAAGCATGCTCTATTATAATAGGATTGAAGGTTAGAGAGGAGTCTGCACATGCGGATCTGCCAAGTAAACATTTCCTTTATCTTGTAATTCCAAATAAAAAAGAGGCAGCTTTTCAATATCGCATGGAAATTTACGATATTACAGAGTTGTCTGAAGGTAAAGAGTTGTCATTAATGGGAACGCCTATAGAAGAACAAAGAGATATCATGTCAATGTTAGAAGGCATATATAAAAAAGAAGGATGGTCTTCAAATCCCCACGACAAAACAGTAAGAAAAATTTTTAGCATGAACCAAAAATAGAGTAGTTGGTTCTTGTGCTCTCTATCAGATTTGTTTAATCATCAAAATGCACAAAGGTTGCAAATTTTTCTTGGTTTAATGTTTTTTGTACCGCTTCATATAGCTGTTTAGAATGATGTAGCATCATTTCAAAACTAAACAGAGCATGTGAGATCTCTGTTTTTACATGATTGGAAAATTCATGAAACAAATGAAAAGCTTCTTGCTTGAATTCAATTAATGGGTCTTTTTGTCCGACAACTCTCATATTTACTTCACTACGAAGATTGTCGATTGCTAAAAGATGCTCTTGCCAGTTACGGTCAATTGTTTTAATGATTAAGGAGCGCAGCACATCAATAAGCACATCAAGGGGGTTTATTTCTTTTCCTGATGTCTTTTGAAGAGCAGCTATTAGTTTTGCTTCATGTTCTAATTTTTGTTTGAATGTGTCAGAAATCTTGTTATATACGATGGTTTCTATCTCTTCATGCGTTAGTTTCTTGCCTTCTAGTTCGTGATGTTCAATAGCAACAGGAAAATGAAGGGATATCTGCTGTAAATAAGTTGCAAGATCAAAGTTTTTTTGACTGCTAGTCAGTAGAGATTGCATGATGCCTGCATTGGTATCTTCTAAAACAGAGCAAGCAAGTTTGATGGAATTTTCATGATATAACACTTCATTTCTAAAATTATATACCTCTTGTCGTTGCTTGTTCATGACGTCATCATATTCTAAGGTATGCTTACGCATAGAGAAATTTCTTTGCTCTATTCTCTTTTGTGCCGTTTCAATCGAGCGATTCAGTACGGGAGCGGAGATCGGTTCTCCTTCTGGAGGACGGAAACGTTGTAAAAAAACAGATAGTTTTGGAGAAGTAAATAGCCTCATTAATGTATCTTCAAAAGAGACATAAAATTTTGATGTGCCAGGATCCCCTTGTCTAGCGCAACGTCCTCTTAATTGTCTATCAATACGTCTAGAGTGATGTCTTGTTGTGCCAATCACATGAAGCCCTCCTCTCTGAGCTATACCATCTCCTAGTTTAATATCTGTACCTCTACCTGCCATATTAGTAGCTACTGTAATGGCGCTTTTAGCTCCTGCGCTTGCAATAATTTCTGCCTCTTTTGCGTGATTCTTTGCATTCAATACAGTATGTTCTAATCGGTTTTGTCTCAAAATACGGGATAACTTTTCAGAGATATCCACAGATTCTGTTCCTATGAGAATAGGACGTCCTTGATTGTGAATTTGAGTAATATCTTTTAAAAGAGCTTGATACTTTTCTCTCTCTGTCATGTAAATTTCATCATCAGCATCGACACGTTTACATGGACGATGTGTAGGAATGGCAAGCACTTTTAACTGATAAATTTGTTTAAACTCATTTGCTTCTGTCATCGCAGTACCGGTCATTCCACCAAGATGAGAATACATTCTGAAGTAGTTTTGCAACGTGATAGTAGCGTAAGTTTGTGTTTCTTGTTGGATAGCAACGTTTTCTTTTGCTTCAATTGATTGATGCAAGCCATCAGAAAATCTTCTACCAGGTTGTGGTCTACCGGTGTTTTCATCGATAATAACAATCTTTCCATTTTCGATAATGTAATCTACATCTTTTTCCATCAGTAAGTGTGCTCGAAATAACTGACGCACATTATGGGCTTTCTCTTTTCGTTTGCTATCATCTTCTCGAAGGGTAATCTTTTTTTGTAATTTTTCATCATCACTCAAGGAAGTATCTTCATCGACTTGTGCATACTCATAACCTAGGTCTAACATGAGAAAATCATCTTCAGAATTGGTTGGATATTGTGCCCACTGTTGTATTCCTTTATCCGTTAGCTCATAATCAGATGATCTCTCATCAACAATAATATAAAGTTCGGAGAGATTTTTTGATTTTTCTTCTTTATTTTGTTCAGCATAAAAATAAGTTTCCAGATCTTCCAATTGTTTTCTTAAATCAGGATTTTCTTTCACTCGCTTTAATACTTTATTGGTAGGAGTTCCTTTGCTTACAAGCCAAAGTTTTCTTAGTGCTTCATCTACCTCTTTTTGCTCTTCTTTAAGAAGTTTTTTTGGAGTTTCTGACTCTTCTAACAAGTTATACTTATCCAATATTCGTTTTGCATCGGTTGCGAGTTTATTGCAGTAATCACGCTGTATTTTTACAATGGTTGAAACAGGATTTTTTAATTCATGGTAGAGTTGGTTAGAAGAGGGGATAGGACCAGAAATGATTAATGGAGTTCTTGCTTCATCAATCAAAATAGAGTCAATTTCATCAATAATTGCAAAATAGTGACCGCGCTGTACGACTTCATTTTTTGATTGTGCCATGGAGTTGTCACGTAAATAGTCAAACCCAAATTCAGAGGCTGTTCCATATACAATATCGGCTAGGTAGGTGGATTTTCTCTCTTCTAAAGGTGTTTCATTAGTAAGAGCTTTTACGGTAAGTCCCAAAAATCGAAAAATCTCCCCAATCCACTGACAGTCTCTTTGAGCTAGATAGTCATTGACTGTAACAAGATGTGTAGGTTTCCCTGTAAGGGCGTGTAAATAGAGGGGCATAACAGCGGTAAGGGTCTTCCCCTCGCCAGTTTGCATTTCTGCAATGGACCTGTGATGCATAGCAATAGCGCCGAGCATCTGTACATCATAGGGGATCATATCCCATTTTTGATTATAACCAGATACATGAATCTCTTGTCCACACAGTCTTCGACAAGCATTTTTTACGACTGCAAAAGCCTCTTCTAGTATGGTATCAACACTCGCACCATGCGATAATTTTTTCTTTAATTCCTCTGTTTTTGCACGCAACTGTTGATCACTAAGGGATCCAAGACTTGATTCTATTTCATTGATGTTTTTAACAATTTTTTGATAGCGCTTTAAGATTCTCGATTGTTCTGTTCCAAATATTTTTTTTAATAAATTCAGCATTTTGCACCCTTAGATATTATATATATGCTATACTTGTTAAAACCGTAAAATGAGTGTATCATAAAAGTATTTGATTTGTGTAATGGAAAAATTACTTGTTTATAACAAAAAATTAAATCGCATAGAACAAGAAAAAGTGTATGGCAATACGTTTGTACAGTTATTATATGGGCGCCATCTAAAAAACAGTGTAGGCCCTTTGCTAAGGCTGGTTGTTACCCGGTATCCTATTTGGTCCTTCATTTATGGAAAATTCCAACATACAAAAGGCTCTAAAAAAAAGATCAAACCTTTTATCGAATATTTTGAAGTGGATGCCTCAGAGTTTCAAAAAAAGGTAGAAGATTTTACATCTTTTAATGATTTTTTTATTCGAAAGCTAAAGCCGGAAAAACGACCGATCGATCTGGATCCCATGACGCTCATTGCACCATGTGATGGGAGATTTCATGTGATAGAAAATATCACCATGGAGACCTCTTTTATGCTAAAGGGAAAACTCTTTGATTTATCAAAGGCTTTAAAAGATGAGTTGCTTGCTAAAAAATATGAGGGGGGGAGTATGGTACTTGCAAGGCTATGCCCTACAGATTACCACCGATTTCATTTTCCCTCCGATGGGTTTTGCAGTGAAAGGAAAAAAATTAAAGGAAAATTACATTCGGTAAATCCAATTGCAATTAAACAGATCACTTCTACATTTTGGGAAAATAAACGAGAAGTCTCTGTATTCAAAACAAGCTATTTTAATGATATATTAATGGTAGAAGTTGGAGCTGTTTGTGTAGGAACAATTCATCAGACATATACGCCAAATGAAAAAATAAAAAAAGGGGATGAAAAAGGGTATTTTTCCTTTGGAGGGTCTTCGATTCTTCTATTGTTTAAACAAAGAAGTATTCAATTCGATAAGACGCTGCTAGATTATTCTAAACAAGGGATCGAAGTTAAATTAGAGCTAGGAAGCTGTTTAGGAAAAAGTCTGTTATAGCAACAAGCAAATAGGGCAGTTTTCTTTTTTATGTCCTCTTGCAGAGCAGTACTCTCTTCCAAAATAAATCATTTGTAGGTGGAGTTTTTTCCATCGATTTTTTGGGAAAAAAACTTTTAGATCTTTTTCTATTTTATTCACTGTTTTTCCCTTAGAAATATCCCATCGTTTTGCAAGACGATAAATATGCGTGTCTACTGGAAATGCGTCTGCATTAAATGCTTGAATCATTACAACACTGGCTGTTTTATGCCCCACTCCCGGTAGTCGCTCTAATTCTTCTATAGATCTAGGAACGTTTCCCTTATATTCATTTACTAAAATGGTAGATAGGTTTTTTATCGATGTTGCTTTTTTTAGGCTGAGTCCACAAGGTCTAATAATATCTTGAATTTCTTCTACGGATAAAAGAGACATTTTTATTGGTGTGTTTGCTCTTTTAAATAAGAGAGGCGTGATTTCGTTTACTTTTTTATCTGTACATTGCGCAGATAAAATAACAGCGATCAAAAGGGTATAAGGATTTTCATGTAACAAAGGAATAGGAGGATTGGGATAGAGATCTTCTAATATATTTAAGATAAAAGCCTGTTTTTCGCTTTTTTTCATTTTCCAACACAAAATTTTGAGAAGATAGAATCTAAAATATCCTCTGTTATATTTCTGCCAATAATATGACCAAGAGATTTTAAACACTCTCTTAAATCAATGGAGAGAAATTCAGGAGATATTTGCAGCTGGAACCCTTCTATGCATTTATTTAAGTGTGATAACGATTCTTGTAATGCATGGAAATGACGTTGCTTGGTAAGCAATAGTTCTGCATCGTTTAATTGCTGTGATTCAAGTGCTTTTGCCTTAATTGTTTGTTTGAGAGCTTCTATACCAATAGTTTCTTTGGCAGATATGCAAAGACTGTCAAGGAATAAACCCATATCACAGGGAGTGGACTGATCTATTTTATTCCAGATAATAATACGCTTATGTTTGGGAAGTGCATGAATTAAATCGAGCTCTTCCCTGCTCACCTGTTTAGTAGCATCTAATAAAAATAGGATAATATCAGACTCTAGCGCTTTTTGATGAGATCTTCTAATACCTTCTTGCTCAATGATCTCTTCCGTTTCTCTAATGCCTGCAGTATCTGTAATGCGAAAGGATAGCTGATCAATGATAAGCTCTTCTTCGATTAAATCCCTTGTAGTTCCAGGTATGGGGGTTACGATAGCTCGATCTTTACGAAGAAGAGCATTTAATAAAGAAGATTTGCCTACATTGGGTATCCCCATAATACATAGTTCAAGGCCTTCACTAAGCCTTTTTCCATCATGAAAGGTCTCTAGGAGTTGTTTCATTTGGTGAAATATTGTTAATAAACGCTGATTCATTTCCTCTTCACTAGCAAACTCTAAGCCCTCTTCTGGATAATCTACCCATGCTTCAATAATTGCTGTAATGTCAGTAATTTCTTCCTGGAAATAACGAATTCTCTCTGATAACTTCCCAAGTAATTGTTGTTTAGCTAGTTTATATCCGATTTCATTTTTTGCATGGATCATTTCTTGAATGGCTTCTGCTTGAGATAGATCTATTTTCCCATTTAGGAAGGCTCTTTGTGTGAATTCTCCAGGAAGGGCAAGTGTGGCGCCATGATAAAGGAGTAGCGTCAAAATTTTATTAGGAATAATGACTCCTCCATGGCAATGAATTTCTACAACGTCTTCTCCAGTAAAGCTTTTAGGAGATCTCATGATAAAAAAGAGCACTTCATCAACTACCTGGTTATGTTGATCCACAACCACTGCATACTTTACGACATGGGATTTAATTTCTATCAAATTAATAGAGAGCAGTTTATTTGCAATATGGATGGCATCTTGTCCCGATAGGCGGATGACTGCAACGCCCCCCTCGCCAATAGCGGACGCTATAGCTGTAATGGTATGTAGTGATCTGTTTTGCAAAGGTATGAAATCCATAATAGGGGAAGTATAACAAGAGGAAGAAAAAATCACTATATTTATCCTGCCATTCAAATAATTAATTGTTAAATTGTTATGATTTCATTATAAAGATTGTTTTTAATAGTCTTTTATAAATAATTGTTTTTATTCATAATTAGATTAGAAGCCATGAGCAATAAAAAGCAATATGAGTATTTATAATCTTCCTCCATATGGTAGTGGACAATACCCCTCTTTTAGTGAAAAAGATGCACTGGTGCAAATTAGCCGTAATGCGGATGGTTTGATTAATGAAATTGATAAAATGCAGACATATTTAGATGCTCATCAAAATGGTGATATTAGCGATAGAAAATTTCATGCATCATTAAATACCGTAGTACAACACTTTTCGGATTTTATTGTTTCTGTGCAGCAGCTTGTGATAGAAAATCCAGCCTATACAGAGCAATTGATTGCTGCAAAGGAAGCTTATAATGTCCTGTTACAGCCAGTTGTAGTAGAAAACTATAATCACGCTCCTAATGCAAGTCAACTTGGCGCTTTGCAGCATAGCTTAGGTCAGATCAAACAGACATTAAACGATATAGTAGGGCAATTTTAAATATTTTTTAATGCTAGGGCAATTAGCGAGCTTAAATTGTTTGTTTTTTCTTTTTGCAGCGCAGACATAACTGCTGTCTTAGCTTGATGTGCACTGTATCCCAGATTGATTAAAGCCTGCATACCATCATTTGCAATATCAGGATGTGCAGTAAGAGCATGATGTTGCATAGAAAATTCGGCTTTTAAGTGGATAATTTTATCTTTCAAATCAATAATAAGTTTTTCTGATGTTTTTTTCCCAATACCGGGGGTAGTGGCAAGCAGTTTTGCATTGGATGTTTGGATGTAGCAGATAAGATCGTCAAACGAGTGATGAGATAATAAGCTCAGTGCTGTTTTTGGCCCTATACCGGATACCTCTTCTAATTTAATGAATAGTTCTCTTTCTTTCTTAGATAAAAATCCAAATAGTTTTTGAGAGTCCTCACGATATACAGGGCTAACAAACAATTTAATATCATTGCCAATATCGGCATGCATATTATACTGCCCGGATGGAATAAAGACTTTGTAGCCAATACCGTGAGCATCCAGCACGACATAATCACTAGCTATTTCCACCAATACCCCTTGGATATAATCAAACATGAACGCTCCTACAGTAATGCGCATGACAGATAGCAAGTGCTAAAGCATCTGCAGCATCTTCTGATTTTAATTCTTTTAAGTTCAGCAACAATTGTATCATTTTTAATACTTGATGTTTGCTGGCACTTCCTGTTCCTACAACAGCAAGTTTAGCTTTGGTAGGGGCATATTCAAAAATAGGAATTTGTTTTTGCGCCGCAAGTAATAATACCGTTCCTCTTGCCATGCCAACCTTTAGTGCACTTTGCACATTTTTATAAACAAATTGTGTTTCAATTGCAATGCTATCTGGTTTATAAGACTCAATTATTTTATCTAATTCATTATAGATTTTAAGATAGCGGTACTGCAGCTTTTCTTCAGGATTTGTTTTGATAGTCCCTGCATAAACAGCTTCGTGTAAGTGTCCGGCATGATGAATAATGCCCACACCTGTTACCTGTGTTCCTGGATCTACGCCGAGGATAATTCTTTTCTGTGCCATAGCAAACAAAGACCATCTACTGTATTTGTGATCGTTATCGCAGGTTCTATTTTCCAAGGCAAATAGTTTTTAGGTTTTGTTGGAGCATTTGCCGGTTGTAACCTATAATGCAAGCTGCCAATAGGTGCTCGGGCCACTTCCCTCCATTGTAAGAAAACCCTGTTCTTTTAGTTTTAGCAATTCAGAGCGCAGAGTTCGCTCAGAATAACATGTTTATTTACAGTATAATAAAGCAAACACCCTTGTGTAGGGGATGCTTCTTATTAATTATATCTTGCCAGATTCTGCCAGATATTGCCAGATATTGCCAGATATTGCCAGATTCAAAGTTTGTTAGGCTTTTATCATGTCGTCTTAAGCTTCTAGAAAAAAATGTTTATCGCGTTAAATAGAAGATAGGATAATATCTAATCTGTTAATTTTAAATAGTTAAGATGTTTTATGCAGATACTTGCCAGAATGCCGAATTGGATAGGAGATGCAGTGATGGCAATCCCGAGTATTCATGAGATAAAGCACCAGTACCCTTATGCAGTAATCGATATCATTGCAAAGCCGGCTGTTTTGGATCTATTTCTTCACGATCCCTGTATCAGCAAGCGATTGCCGTTTCTGCAACAAGACAGGAAAGCGATCGCCAGTCAAATCAGGAAGCAGGGATATACTCATTCTATCTTATTCACCAATTCTTTTTCGTCAGCATGGCAGTTTTTCAAATGGGGGCTAAAAAATCGAATAGGGTTTAACAATGAATGGAGAAGGGTGTTTTTGCATCATGCACAGAATAAGCCCACGCAGATAGAACATATGCATTTAGTAGATGTATATAAGATGCTTCTTGCTTTTCTGGATGTAACGATACAGGGGTTTGCACCAACGTTATATGTAAAAGAAAGCGAAAAAGCGGTTGTAAAACAACAATTAAAGCAAATGGGATTGAATCTTGACCAGCCGATTATTGGTATTAATCCGGGGGCTGCTTATGGTCTTGCAAAATGTTGGCTTCCTGATCAATTTCACCTTGTTGTTAAGGGATTGCTAGATGAGTATCCATCTACGCAAATCATTATATTTGGCGATAAGTCTATGCAAGATCTTGGTAATAATATTATAGGATCCCTTAAAGAAAGAGTGTATAATTTGGCAGGAAAAACAACCATGCGAGAGCTTATGGCTATTATTTCCCTGTGTAGTGTTTTTTTGACTAATGATAGTGGTCCGATGCATATTGCCAGCGCATTATCTATTCCTACCGTCGCATTATTTGGATCTACTAATCCTACTAAAACAGGCCCTTATAAAAGTGGTATCGTTATACAAAAAAAAGTAGCATGTTCTCCTTGCTATTTAAAAACATGTCCCATTGATTTTCGTTGTATGAAGCAAATTCATGCACAGGAGGTAATCAATGTTATTCATAAGGTTATTGCATGATAAAAAAATGGTTACAGCATTTTCTTCCAAATCCGTTTGATCGATTGCTAAAACAAGCGAAAAAGAAGCAGCAATATCGGTTTTTAATTCTTTGGAATAGGGGACTGGGGGATATTCCTCTTGGACTTTATGCACTTAATATTCGTATCAAGACAATGATTCCTGATGCAAAAATTACCTATCTTACACGAAGTGATTTGATATCTGGATTTAAGATGCTACCACAGATAGATGTGATGGTTGACCCGCAAATGAAACGAGGAGAAAAAGTAGATATTGCACATACGTTAAAACGTCTTGAGCATTCTATAAAAAATTTCGATATTATTTTAGAAAAACCAGACCCTACGAATTGGGTAAGCTGGCAACTTGGTAAAGTCGTGCCAAAACTGCAATTCCAACCAAGTTGGGATGATTTAGGTAAAAAATTTGCTCTTGTAGGTAGAGGCTATATTGGCACGCATGTAGACACAGAAACAGGACAATATTATGGGTATGAAAAAAATTGGCCTAAAAAATATTGGATAGAACTGTTTAAACAACTGGATAAACCTATCATCTTATTTGGTATGAAAAAAGATGAGTATTTTCATTTTCCTAATATCATTGACTTAAGAGGAGAAACGTCATTAGAAGAGATGCTTTGTATTATAAAAAATCATTGCTGTGATTTAATCGTTCCTGATTCTGGCATATTGTCTATGGCTTATTATGTAGATGAGCAATTTCCT
>JACRBE010000044.1 GCA_016213235.1 Chlamydiales bacterium
TATAATATCATGAAAAGGGTCATTAAGTTTTTAAAAACATATGAAATCTCTTCTTTTATTTGCTATTCTTTTTTCTCATCTGTCATTACGTCCATAATCTCTTCATCTGTTTTCCAAAGAAAATGCTGCATGAGCTCTCCTACTTCTGCACTTAAAGATAAAATGAGATTTTTAGGGGTGTGGTAGGAGTGCCAATTTCTTTCATTAACAAACTCTGCTAATTTTTTTTTGATTAACATCAAATCTTTATTGGGGGATTCCATGAATGTCCTTTCTATCCATTATCATAGGAAATGATAAAAAATAAAAAGGTAATAAACAAACAAAAAATATTGTTTTACAAAGAGACCCGATTGACAGCTTGTACATAGAGCCCTAAACGGGGCTTTTCTATCGAATATTGACAACAATATGGTATAGCGATGTCATCCTCTGGAGGAGTAGTAAATGCAATAGTTGCATTATCCTCGATTAAATGCATGCCATGGAGCTCTTGATAGCTTCTTGCTGTTAAAATTGGCACTGTGTAGTTAGCATCAAATTCTCCTTGTAAATCGATCAATAGCACAAGATCTGCTTTTTCTCCACAATGAGTAGCCTTATAGTCTTCTATTGTATGACTATAAGAGATGGAAAATGTAACATCTGGAAAATGATCTCTCATAAAGGAGTGCACATCTTCTACACTATCATCTATAGGTTCTGGTTCAATGACAGATAATTGAATATTTTTATATCCCTTTTCTATTAGTTTTATAATATATACGATCTCTTGATAGCAATTGCCGGCACCTACACTCAGGATATGCAATGGCTTACTGCGATTAGTAGGATAAATATGGGATATTCTTTCTATACTAGCATTTTCTAGAGATGCTCTTATAGGGACTATTTGTTCACATCTACACTCTGTTAAGTGTGGGTAGCGTTCTTGTAGACACTCTATTGTGGCAAGTTCATGGGGGATGAATAGTAGCATATTTATTAAGTTAAACGGATGGTAGATAGAAGGAGATGCTATAGGGGCTTTAACAATAGGGGAATTAATTGCCATACGGGGAGTTTTGGGGCTTGTCTTTGAGAATAGGCTTTCTGAGGTATTCAATAGCTCCGTTTCATTTTCTTTATAGATGATGGGAAGCCTGGCGCCAAAACAGGAGACAAAGAGCCATTCCAATATGGAACTGATCTGGCTGAGTATAGGAAGCGATTCTGCAGCCACAATAAGCAATTCTACAGCCCGGTTCCCTAAAGAGCCTGTGCGTGCTTTTTCTAGATGCCTAGAAAAATTACCCCATAGTAAGCTATTGCTTATTGTATAGTCTTCTTGATTTAGTTGATAATTCATAATTTGTTATTATTACAATAAAATATGTCACAATTATAATGATTCTTTTAATAAAAATCAACGCTGAAGGCGCTTGCTGCAACTCGCTAATTGTTAGCTATTTAAACGGTTTTGAAAAATCAACAATAAGATGAAAAACATCTGCTATTACAATACCTAGAAAAGCAAACAGAATATAGCCTTTATATTGCCTATAAAAGGTAAGAAGATTGGTAGTAGATGGTAATGCCCGGTAAATGAGATAAAACACAAGTAACATAAGGAAGGCAATCCATACAAGTCTTGTGATGGTGCCAAGCAAAATTACATGTGAGATACCACGGTGTTTAAATACTTTTGCGTAAAGGCGAAAAGGAAGTGAGAGTATTCCTCGCAACGAAAAGATCTTGATTTTATCAGCGACGTCCATATCTGGGCTCATAAATAGAGTTCCAATGATAAAAGAAGATGAGCAAATAATAATTTGGTTGTTGGGTAGATGAAAATAGGGTCCAAGAAGAAGATAAACAAGAGGCAATCCAATGAGCAGATTAACAATAGTATGCGTTTTATATTGTGCCACTAACTTGTTTTTCCTCATTCAAAGGTAATAAAAAAGGATCATATGTTGTTTGAATGACAAGACGACTTTCCCATTCATAAATGCTTTGATGGATGATTTGGCTAAAATCGACGTATTCTTGGGTATGTTCAAATTTTAATAAATATCCAATGCATGAAATATCATGAGTAGTAATATAAGAAGAGGTGAGTTGTTCAGCAAAAGGAGAATCTTCTATTTTTTTTACAATGAAATCTTTGAAAGTTGGATTGATTGCTCCTAGCATTAATATGAAGTAAAAGTCATCTATGTCTGTTTCTAGAAAGTAAGAACAATCATTGTAATCATGATGCAGGGCGTGGTTAAACATCAAAAACATGGTTTTTAATGTTTTTGGAGGTAGTAGGCTTTGCATATAAATAGGCGTAATGGAATAGAAGAAATTTTTAAGTAGAAAATCGTTATGCAACTGATGTTTTTTTACTAGTTGATGCAGTTGTTTAAAGACTTCGCTTTGTTTGGAAATCATACCACCGTTATAATCCCTAAGCTCCCCAAACATTTCCATTAAAGTGGAATAGACTTTTTTCCGAGCTTCAAACAAATCAAGAGAATAATCCTTCCTCAAAAATTGGTTTTTGCTAAGTAATACCTCAAAAACATTGGCTTCTTTTGGATGTTTTTTTCTTAGTTCACCAACTATTTTAGTATCTAAATTATCAAAATAAATAGAAGGAGAAGAGTGAATGGAAAAAATGGTTTTTAAAGGAATAGACCCTGGTTTTAATAGTCGCAGTAGAACAACAGTAAAGGAAATCATCTTATCTGTTTGTTTGTGAAAAGATATCATGATTTGAGGAATATCTTGAACGTATTTTAATTGCGTTGACAAGGTAAGAATATTTCGGAGCACTTCTTCTTCATTGCGAGGCATAAAAACAGGACTAATCATGCTTTCTATGCCATTTTTCAACTCAAAAGGAAGCTTGTTCTTTAGTGTTTTAACCTCTTTTATATCAAATAAAGAACGATCTTGTTTAGCAACTTCTAAATATAAGATCCTAATACGATCAGACCCTCTTCTATCAATAATAGAATACTCTTTAATCAGTTCAAGCTCTGGAAGACAAGAGCGTATCGCATCCAGGATGTGTTTTTCTTCAAATAGCTCCGTCTCTCTAAGCAGGTTAATGCCAATAATAATACCAAGAATCTGGTGACCTTTATCAGAAGACTGGATAGTAGATTTTAATATTTTAAAACTAAGATGTCTTTTATAAGGATCTAAAAAAACAGTATTATTTAGTGTTTTTCTAAACAGATACATATAAGCAGCAATTCTAGTAATATGTTTAGGATCCCGTAAAGCAGTAAAAGTTTCTTTAAAGAGATTGATAAAATGCTGTAGTTCATTAAAAACATCTCGTTCAAACACCTGTGGTTTTGCATCATGCAAAGAGGCCACTTGTTCAATAACATGGTTGATTTTTTTCTCGCCAAGTATTTTCAAGATGGCATGGTGCATTTGGTCAAAGGTATTAAGATCAAAATCTTTCGATGGTCTATCAAGCAAGGAGGCGATGTTTTCTTTAATAATTGAATTTTTTTGATCAATCGTAAGAGGTTTTAGAGAAACAATGGTACGCGCATGCTCGACTGCCATGATGTTCAATTTAATTTCTCTTGCAACATTATCGATATTGGCTTTTACCTGTTTTAAGTTTTTCTCGCATTCTACTCGCAGTAATAATTCATGTACAAAATAGCTAGGAGAACTATCAATTTCAAATTCAAATACAAGAGAATTTACATTGACAATAGGCAATTGCTTGCCTGGAATAAGCCATCTACTGCAAATGTCAGAAATAAAACGACCAGCACCATGTGTATATTGAGAATGACAGATAACTGTAATAGCAACAATATAAGGAGGTTTGTCTGTAAAGGTATAATGTAGCAAAGGTAAAGAACTACTGAACAATTGAAGAAACGCTATATCAGAGATAGTCTGTTCTATTTCTTTGGAAAAAAGCTCGGCGATTTGCAATTCTAAAGAATGTAGGTATAATTTAAATGCATAGGAAGCACCATCGGGCATTTGAAAGCTTGTCTTTATCTTTACTTGATGCTTTTGCATAACAAAAAATTTAATTTTCCTGAGATTGTTTCTAACATAGTGCTTCTATCGATTATTTGCAAACTGTAAAGATTCTAGGTTGTTTTTGTTAAGATGATAGCTAGTCGCTCTGTGGAAAAACAAGGCCTTGAATATGAAACCCTCCGACTGGATAAATTTCTAAGTTCTGCAGATGCGGTTGTCTGAGGTAGGTAGAATTCCAGTGATATAAAATGGTAAAGGGCATTTCTTCCGCAAGCACTTTTTCAGCTTCCTCTAAAAGGGCAAATCTCTCTTCCCTGTTTTCATAGAAAACGGAATCTTTTATCAAGGTATTATATTTTTTGTTGTACCATCCTCCATAGTTTTTAGGGTTATCTACGTGTATAAAGCGCTCTAAGATATTCATCTGGTCAGGATATTGTGCTACCCACCTGGACATGGCGATTTGATAGTCCCGTATTACCAGGTTATTCATAAAAACCTTATATTCAAATGATTTTAGTTGAACATTTACACCAAGTACTTTTCTCCATTGCTCTTGTATGGCTTGTGCTATTTTAGATGAATCATCTGTTTTAGAGTGCATATAAGTTAAAGTGCCAAGTTCATCTAGGCTAATGCCAAGTTCCTTTAATCCAATATCAAGATGATATTTTGCATTTTCTACATCATTATCTTCAAAGAGATGATAAGACTTCCCATCTTTTAAAGCAGGAGGGACAAAATCAAGCCCTATTGGTTCATTGAGTTGGGTGATATTATCTACGATTTCTTGTCTATTAATAGCTAAGGCAAATGCTTTTCGAATGTTTTTATTATGAAAAGGGAAGACGTTCACATTAAAAAAACAAACAGTTGAGGCAGCTGTGGGTGTTGTTTTGATTAAATTTTTTTCTCTTAAGTCAGGAATGGAATCAAACGGTATGGAAGTGTAGGGAAGTCCAATTAAATCTAGTTGCTTATTTTCAAACATATGCAGGGCTGTATTTTCACTGTCAATCACACTAATAATAATTTTTTCTAATTGAATGTTTTGTTCATTCCAATAAAAAGGATTCTTTTTCAAGATGATTTCAGAGCCTCGTTTCCAAGACTCTATTTGAAAGGCGCCATTAGTAGTAAATAGTGGTGAGATCTGCTCTGCCCACGATGTGTTGCTACATGCAATTTGTTGATTGACCGGGTAAAAAACACAAAAACTAATTAAATCTAAAAAATAGGGAGTTGGATGCTCTAACTCCACTTGAAAGGTAGTTGCATTTAGTGCATAAATGCCAAGCGCATCCATAGGGAGCAATCCCCGTTTTACTTTTTTTGCATTCTTAATGGGGTAGAGTAGATGAGCATTAGGACATGGAAAATCAGGCGTTAACATATCTTTCCATGTTTTTTCAAAATCATATGCTGTTACAAGATCCCCATTACTCCATTTGGACTCTTTTAGATGAAACGTATACACCTTTTTATCACTAGAGAGCTCATATGACTCTGCAATTGCGGGTTCTACCCCCTTTGGAGAGATGGTAAATAGCCCTTCATATAATAAAAAATGAACGGCAGAGGAGATGTAGTCGGCATTTTTTCTTGGGTCTAGCGTAGAGGGGTCTTGAGTAAAATTAAGATAAATCTCTCTCTTATCTAGAAAGTGATGCTCTGGTTTTTGACATCCTAATAAAAAACAAAGAAAGATGCTAAAAAAACAATAGAATATATTCTTCATATTAAAAGAATATAAGAAATCTACTGTATTTTGTAAAGATTAGATTAAGGATTAGACGAGAGAGAACGGCCCTTGTTCTTGTTTTAAGCGATAACTAATAAGATAACAGTCTGATCCTATTGTTTTTAATGAGCGATCACTAGTCGGCGAGACGATGCTATCATTATAGGAAGTCAAGGTAGCTTTTTCCTTATGATGATAAACGTAGTGTCCTCCCTGTATCGTTGTTCCAATTTGACAGCCAAATCCAATGGGTTCATAAGTGAAATCTTGGATCTTATTTGGATCGAGTTCGCCATCATCTTCTACTGTTCCGTGATAGATATGCAATACAACAGGATCAAAGATATCGGTTAGCTCGCGCTTTGTTTGGCGCGCAAGGCCGGCAAATAATTTAAGTAGGCAAACAAGTTCTTCTGGAGGCGTGGTATCTTCATCTAAATAAAAATATTTTTTTATGAAAGATGCGTTGCTTTTTATAGTTTTTCTTCTATCTACCGATTCTTGTAGAGATAATTCCATTCTATATTCATCAAAGCAGGTCTCGTCGATTGTTGCTTGGAGCAAAGAGGGACTATTTGGAGCGGCAAATAGGTAGGGCAGAGCAGATTCTTTTGTGGCTTGTTCATGTGTTATTTGCAAACTATTTGTGTGATATTTGAATACTAAGTCTTTGCGGTCTGCTTGTTTGATTAGTCCTTTGTACTCCATATCATCGAGTACGTAGCTTTTTAGTGTATCACTATCTTTCATTTTTTTAGATACATGCACTGTTTTCTTCGTAGGATCAAAAATGTATTCTATATCATGTTTCTGTTTGATGACTTGAAGACCTAAGATGGGTGATAGATTCAATCGATCAATAACTAAGGTAATAAATTCATGTGCGTCTTGTTGAGCGCCTACCCTATATTGATATCTGGTAAGATTATCTGTTTTAATATCACTGAATATTAGCTTAATATCCTTAACTAGTGGATTAGCGGTAGCTACTGGGAAAAAGACTTTAATATATTTTCCAAGAATGGTGGCATTAAAAGGGGTTTTATCAAAAAGTTTGATAATGGCATCAAAAGCAGAATCAATAGATCTTCTATTGGTACGTATATCTGGAGTATTAATATTATCCATTAAACCCGGTATACTCCATAAAATACGCTTTATGTTTTGCTCATAAGACTGATCCATCTTATCCGATTCCATGACAACTCTTCTTAGTTCTAATAAACAAGAACTAAGAGCTTCATTTTGAAAATGAACAATATGAGATTGCATCATTTTAAAGATGTCTTTATTAACACATCGATCTAATGTTGGGATGCTTTTTTGTTTTGCAAGATAAGCTAAGGTAAATAAGCTACCGGAAAATTCATATAAACACGTGATTAATTTTTTTTGCTGTTGTAATAAATGATAGCGATCTTTTTCATTCAGGGTGGTGGTGGTATCATCTTGTATGGTAAAATAACCATGTAGTGTTTTGATGGTATCAAGAGAATGTTGATAAGATTCTGTGGCGCTTGTTATCGCAGCTGTTATTTGCTTATCTGAAAAGGTTGGCAAATCATCAGATATGGTATGCCAAATCCCTGTTAATGATGTTGATAATTGATCCAATTGATCTGGATAACTGGATTGCATGGTAAGAAGCCTTTGATGAACGGCGTCCAGTCTAAACAGCAATTGCATCGAAGTATTGGCAAAACAAGTAGTTCTGTCCGGATTAGAAAGACCAAAACAGGTAGTTACATTTCTTGATCGAGATTGTGATGGAGTAGTTTCGGTTGATTTTATCGATTTAGAAGGGGGAGAAGCTGGAGGCTTTTTAGTATGGCTGGATAGGGTTTGAGGCTCTTTTGGAAGAGCTTTCGGAGATGGCGCAGGATCTTCTACGATAGGGGAGGGTGGTGATTCAAAGAAATTATCATCGTTTGTCTTACAGAAAAGAATAGATTGTACAATTTCTACAATACACTCTGAAATGGCTCGAACAACACCTTCGATATAAAGACATATGCAATCTATGTAAGAGATGTCCTTGTCTTGTTGTGTAGACTGCAGCGCAGCTATTGCACTAGGAATTGGAATCACAGCAGGAGAGGGATCTTGAGGGATTAAAGGATTGTCTGTAGGAAAAGATGTTATCTTATTTAGTGCTTCCATGCTTTATTCGTCTTTTGTAGTTATAGTATAGCTAGTAATGTAAGTCTTATTTTCAATACTACGCTCTATCGTCGGATTGTCTGAATAGGTCCTATCGTCTTTTTTATGCAAAGAAGTGTGAGAATCATCAAATAAAGCAATCATATCATCTGCCCTTTCAAATGCTCGGTAATGACCACTATCAAGGACTCCTTTTTGTACAACAAAAGTTTTTGGAGTAAGTACAAGTGTGATAAAATGGCTTTCATCTAATTCCTCTCCCTGTGCTGGTAAGTCCCCATGATATATACGTAGTTCAACAGGATCTAATATGCCCGTTAGTGTTCTTTTGTTTTGTCGTTCCAGTACCACTTGTTGGGAGTTGTCCACTGTGAAATTAATACACTCGTCCGGTGCAACAGCGCTCGTTTCAAATTTTAATATGCAGTGAATTGGTACATCAATTCTTCCAAGTCTTATGTTTTGTATCAGATCGTCGCGAATGTGGTTTTTTAACACACTCAATGGAATATTAGGATGATTAGGATGAATATAAATAGTGATGGTAGGAGGCTTGTCATCGGAGATAGATGATATGGATAAAGAATATGTTTCTTCTTTTTTCACATTGAGAAATAAACCATAGATAGCAAGTGTTTCAGTTGGAATAGGTACATCTTTAGGGAGATATAATATTTGCTTATTATAAGATGCCCTAGTGGTGACTCGGTGAAATTGCCCTGCTGCTGTTGTAACATCATCTCTTTCTATCGATCCATGAGAATCTTTGTATTCTTGCGCGGCACCGTTGGTAAACTGATAAGGTTCAGGATGATTTTCGATTGCTGTTTTTAATGTATCTTGTAATTTCTGTGGTTCATTGTCTGTGTTTAACAGTAAAATATTTCGAGTCGCTGTTTTAGGATCTTGACGGACGATTGTAGGGTCATAATAAGAAGTCCCATACTCCATACAAGCATCATCGTCATCGTCGCACTCTTCAAAATCAAGGTTATAGCTTAGTGGTAGATCTATGACTCCCAAACATTTTTTTTCCACCAGATCCTCTTCGATAATTTTTTTTAGCGCATCCAAAGAAATATCAGAGTGATCTTTAGGGAAACGAACGATAATAGAGGTTTTTTTTAACGCAGCAGGTGGTGTAGTTGGTATTAATAAAGAGTATTTTATATCATCTCTTCGTTTCAAAGATCCAAACCCAAAAGCAGAAACAAGATCAAGACGATTTAATATTTCAGATAAAAACTGTTGAGCATCATATTGTTGTCCGACACGGTAACTAGAAGTAAATGGGGATTCTTGTATTCCTCTAAAAAGATGTAGTGTTGCAGTGTTTGAAAAAGCGCTCTTTAAAAGGGGGGCTAAGAAACGAGCAGTAATGGGGTGAGCTCTAGCAATTCGAGATAAGGCGTCGTCTTGTTGTGATTGGTCTCCATTTAAATAATCAAAAAAGCCAGGAATAGCCCAAAATGCTTGTTGCATTTTTCTTTCATAATTACGATTAAGGATCTGTTGTTCCATGGAGAGGGTTTTTAATTCCAAAAAGGCAGAGCAAAAATCAATGAGTTTCAAATCTTGTATAACTGTTGCAATGGACCCAGTAATGTTGTCTATAAAAGCAGGATTCCTAAATGATGCAGTAGTATCATCATCTTCGTGTTGACAAGCAAGATAACTTAAAGTAAGTAGCTTACCGGATAAATGATATAAGTCGTTGATCAGCTCATTTTGTAGTTGAAGAAAGGCAAGTTCTTTATTGCGGTGAATAACCATATGTCCATCATCATCGATAGTAAAGCACTCTCTTATCTGATCAATCACTGCCTTGCATTTGTCTTTATTGCTGGTGCAAAGAGTGATTACAGCATTCACATCGTCATGCCCTGCATCTTGTATTGGATTTAACTCTAAATCGTCTAATAACTGAGATACTTGCAAGAGCTTATCGTTTAGTTCTTTTCGTTTTTCTTCTGTTTTTTCTACGAACACATCGGATACAAATAATAGTTGCAGACAAGAGTTGGCAAAACAGGTGTTGTGCATGTTAGATAATCCAAAACGATCTGGCTGCGTTGCACCTTTTGTGGAAAAAGATCCATGTAAATAAGATAAATCTAACACGTCTGGATTTACATTGATACGAGCAGGTGGAGTAAAAGGACTATGCATTTTTTTGCTTTGTGGATGAAGAATAGACATCGCAATTTCATAAATACACTCTAAAAGTGTCTTTACGAACTGTTCAATAGGTTCAAAAGTTCTATTAATAAGCGGTTTTAGAGGTCTATTTTGTCTTTGATGGGATGGTAGTAAGGCTGTCGCTGGATTAGGAGAATTGGTTACCGGTTTTGCACCACCAGGTGGAGGGTGTCGAGTAGATGTAATTTTTGGAACGCTATTCATAAAATAACAAGGGGGTTAAATTTGAGGTTATTATAAGGAATAAAAGAATAAAAAAAACAAACTAATTATTTTAATTAGTCTATTCTAATATAGTTTAAGTGAACAGACCCAATCGGTGATATATAAAAATTTTTAATATTACTTTTTGATATGTAAGAATAATTGAAATGATAAATACATGTAATAGGAGATTCATTAATTATTATTTGCTCAGCCTGCTGTGCGTAGTACATTCGCTGGTTTAGCCGCTGTTCATTGTCTAATAAATAAAGAATTTCTTTGTATTCATTGTTTTCCCAGTCCGGATAGTTTTTAGGATTATCCTTTGCTCGAAAACGATCTAAGATATCCATAGGGTCGTTATATTGCGACATCCAAATCGCTTGTGCTACTTGATAATTCTTGTTTACTAAATGATCTATAAAAATTTTAAAATCATAGCCAATAAGTTGAACATCTACGCCAAGAGACTTTCTCCACTGTTCTTGTATAGCTTGTGCTATTTTCGTAAAATAATGAGTCTTAAGATAAGTATAGGTAAGAGTAGGAAAGTCTTTTTTGCTCATTTGTAGTTCTTCCAGCCCCTTTTCAAATAGTTTCTTTGCTTTTTCCTCATTATAATCTTCATATAGAGGGGTGTTATTCCCGCTTTTTAAAATAGGTGGAATGATTTGCTGTGCAACGACTTCATTTAGTTGTGTAATATTTTCTACGATCTCTTTGCGATTAATACATAAAGAGAGCGCCTTTCTGATGCAGATGTTGTTTAGTGGATGTTTTTTGGTGTTAAATGCGCAGAATAGTGTAGAGCTAATAGGAACTGTTTTTAGATTTTCTTTGAAAGAAACTGATTCTTTTGCCTCTAGAGGAAGCTGAGAAAAGCTCGCTCCCACAAGGTCTATTTCTCCCTTTTCAAACATCTCAAGCGCAACAAGGTCATCAGATACAAAAGAAATGGCGATTTGATCGATATGAATGTTGTCTTTATCATAGTAATAAGGGTTTTTTATCAGTTTTGCATCAGCATTCTTTTTCAGATATTGCAACAAGAAGGGACCACAGCTAATCAGATTTTCCATGGATGGATCGATGCTAAAAGTGGATCGGTAGGAGGGGTGTATGGGAAAGTAGGTGCAAAAGGATGTCAATTCAAGAAAATATGGAGTTGGTTTATCTAGTGTTACGATGAGCGTTTTTTCATCTGGGCATTCAATACCAACGTCATCTAAAGCAACAAGCCCTTTTTTTGCAAAGAAAGCATGTTTAATTGGATATAGCAAATTAGCATTGGGAGCTGGGAAAGAGGGATCTAAGATGTTTTTCCAAGATGCAGCAAAATCATAGGAGGTAATAGGATCCCCATTAGACCAATAAGAATCTTTTAAAGTGAAGGTATAACAAAGAAGATCGGGAGAAATATCGATCTGTTTGGCAAGGCCGAGTTCACAACTAGAAGAAGGAGTGATTTTTGTTAGTCCTTCAAACATCATAAAAATAAAAGTAGAAGAGATAATATCCCCAGATTTTCTTGGATCTAATGTTGGAGGGCATTGTGTGAAATTTAATCGAAGGGTTTTTTCTGTGCCTCTTTTTTCTTCTATGGAGGAACAAGCAACAGTTAGAAAAAAAAGAAGGAGTCCTAATATGTGCAAGCTTTGCTTCATAAAAAAAAGGGCCTCTTTTATCATTTTTGTACTTTATTATTATTTTATTGTATATTTTTTACAAGATGGTAGTTCTAATAAGGATAATCCATGTCATTGGTACAAAAAAAAGGTGTTTTAGTAAAAATAGCTCCTTTTTTTTCTATGGTGATTACATTATCTATGATTTTTTTTGATTCTAGCATGTTGCCACTTGTGATCCCTGTTATACAAACAGAACTATCCCTAGCACCGCTGTTACTGCGATGGATTATTAATATTTATTTCTTAACGTGTGCTTCTCTTGTCATTTTTAGCGGAAAAATTGGAGATAGGATTGGATATAGAAAGACCGTTTTTATTGGGATGACGATATTTGGGATTGCAGCTATCATTGCCGGTAGCGCTACATCTGGCACTTCATTATTAATATCTAGAGTTATGCAAGGTGTCGCTGCTAGCTTAATTACGCCATCTGCCATGTCTGTGCTATTTTACACTTATTTGCCTAGTGAGAGAAATAAAGTACTTGGATCAACCATTGGTATCAGTTCGGTATTTTTAGCGCTAGGACCATTTGTTGCTGGACTCATTACACAATATTACTCTTGGCGAGTCCTTTTTTACCTGTTTGTTCCTTTTACCGTTTTAGGTGCAATTTCTGCTCTTTTGCTAGAGCAAACTAAATGGGTAGAGCGGGATAAAGGGAAAATAGATATTGGTGGTTTTTTTCTACTCTCTTTAACAATAGGGTTCTCTGTTCTTCCTATTATGAATGGACAATATTGGGGATGGTTTTCCATTTCTTTTAATACTTGTATGATGATTAGTATTGTCTCTTTGTTTTTGCTCTATTTTTTCACCAAACACAATATCATTAAAACCATTGACTTTTCTTTATTTAAAATAAAGTCTTTTTCTGTTGGGCTCATCATACTATTTGCTATTCAGTTCCCCATGATGAATACCATCATATGGTGGATTTTTTTTCAAAAGGTGCTGCAATTCACACTTTTTCAAACAGGAGTGCTTGCATTAATTTATGCTCTGCCATCGATAGTGATACCGCCTCTTAGTGGTATTGTCTCTGATAAAAAGGGATATGCAATACCTGTTTTGCTGGGTCATGTCCTTATTTTAGTGGGTATATCTTGTGTTACTTTGTTTGTGTTTAGTGAAAAATATGCCTTTATGTGTATAGCACTTTTCCTCTATGGAGCAGGTATTAGTATTGTATTAACAACGATTAGTACACTGACACTAAAAGATGTCCCTAGTTTTCAGAGAGGAGTTGCGTCTGGCATATATAATACAGTAAGATTTGGAGCAACCGCATTTGCCTTTGCTTCAATTAGCTCCATAAAATCGCATATAAAATACAATCAAATGCAGGAGCTTATTTCAACAATCCCTCAATTACAATGTGTTCCCATTAAACAACTAAACGATGTCCTTACAGGAAAGGAAAAAGCATCGGTATTAGAAAGACTTATTTCAGGCGAGGTTTTTCTACTCTTAAAGCAAGGTTTTGTAAATATCTCCTTAGATCTATTCCAACTATTAAATATTATTGTCTGTGTGTTTGTATTCTTTAGTCTTTTTATATCAATTCGTTATTTTAAAAATAACACAATTGATGGAAAAGTCTTTTTAAAAATAGATTAAATTCATAGGATGACAAATAAATATATTCTATGGATGGGGGACTATTTTTATGAAAAAGAAACTGCAAGTGGTTGTTTTTGCTGTTTTAACAATGCTTTTTATACAGGTGCAGGCAGATGTTGGTATCAACAAGATTCAAATCGTAGCATTATCAAATGCTCCGACAAATGAGGCTGTCGTGCTCCAAATTATTTTCCCTTCTAATGAGGATTTTGTCAGAAAATACCCAGTTAATTCTCAAATCCGATTAGAGACTTTTTCTTTAGGAATACAATCTCGAATCTATCCGCAAATTGCTGATTTAAGGAATGATAAAGATGGGCAATGTGTTCATGTTGTAATAGATGATTTGCCTTATTTTAAAGTGACATTAAATAGTGAAGATTCTGCAAATGCCAATTTCTCTCTTTATAGAAAAATGCTAACCTTTGACATACCTTATAAACTAGAACCAGGAAAACACATCATGAGAGCTTTTCCCGTACTCTCTTATGGGGAAAGTATCAAACTATCAACTTCATTTGATGTGCATGAATTTTACTATAGAAAAAAAGACAGCTCTTTTACGTTTGATGCAAAGACTCCTCTTCTTACGTATAATGAACCTCAAGGGAACTTCGCTATAAAAAAAGATGGCCCCGTCTTGCTTGATTTTTATGTTAGTAGCGCAAAACTCTCTCCAAGAGATTATAAAGTTTTAGCTAGCGTTGATAATAAGGTGATAATGAAAATAACCGATTGGCAACCTTATTTAATTTATGGACTGGATGCTGGAGAACATATGATTGAGCTCTCTTTGATCGATGAGGCAGATCAAGTAGTAAAATCACCATTTAATCCAATTCGAAGAAAAATTAGCGTCTCTAATGCTAAAAAATAATAGGACCGTTTTTTCTCTCTTGAATTAACTCTGCTATTGTTTTTTCATAGGTAGGTACTAGCATAGGGTGGTTTCTCTCAAGCCACTCTTTTAACTCCGAGCAAGACTCATGTAGCTTGTATTCAAAGAAATCGAAATTTGCAAAAGATTCATTAAATCGAAGAGATCCTAAATCAAGCTGGAATGGCCTATCATTTAAAAATCCAAAATTGCTTCCAAAGCTAATATCATGATCTTCAATATTTAAACTAATCCGATAAGCAAAAAAGCGCAAGACTTGTTTAATTGCATCTTGTGCTTTTTCCACATTGTTATCGATCATCAGTTGATCGATATAGGGATATGTTAAAATACCACGTTTTTGCAAAATGAATTCATAATCATCTACATTAACTGGATGAGCAATCCCTATTTTATCGACAAGAGTGAGGGTTTGATGAAGATAATCTGTTTTATTTAAATGGAGATAAACAATACCGTTAAACTCTTTAAAATATTCGCTTGCAATCATATAGCTGTTAAATGTTGAATCAAAAGTCCTCTTTTTTTTAGCAATTTTTACCTCTCTTTTCTCGTCTAGTTTTGCTGGAAGTGGAAGCGGGGACATCCAAATAGGAATTCTCATTCGTTTGTGTTTGGTAACTTTTAGTACATATTGGCTGTCTTTGCTTAAAAAAGCGTAATTCTGCCCACCTGTTTTCATTAGAGTATATGGCTGATCAAGCAGATGCTTGATTTGTTTTAGATCCTTATCACAAGGTTTTGGGACTTCCCATCTCACATCGTAAGGGTGAGGGTCTTGTATGTTTAGAAGAGTAAATCCTTGTGTAATGGAGTGGCAAAATCGATCTACTCTCCAAAATACAAGACAAAAAATAGCAAGCTCAAGAATTCGTCGTATATATTTTTTCATAGAGGATAATCATACTGAAAGAGTTTCAAATTGGCAATAAAAAATCTTTGATACTACATAAGTGGTAACTCTCGAAGAGGTTTGTGTGTAACACATTGATGTTCAATCTAATAGATATGTTATTCTTATAATGACAATACGTTTGCATAACACAGGTGTATTGCGATAATTATTGCGTAATGAGATGATACAAAAAAGGCTTTTTTTATGCGCTCCATGGATGCTGATTTTTTGGAAAACCAGAGTATTCCAACATTAATGTCCGGAAGTTTACAGCAACTTGGCCGCTACCAGGGAAAGCAGGAACTTGTATTTCAAAGACGTCCGGAGCTTTTAAAAACTCTTAAACACCAAGCTGTTATAGAGAGTGTAGAATCTTCAAACCGTATAGAAGGTGTCATCGTTCCGGAAAAGAGACTTAAAGAAATTCTAAGCAATCGAGACAAGCCTAAAAATCGCTCGGAAGAAGAAGTCGTTGGATATCGCAATGTGCTAGCTGAAATACATACTAACTACAAGCATATGGAGATTACTCCGGAGAGCATTTGTAAAATGCACAAAAAAATGTTTGATTTAACCAATCGCTCCAAAGGAGTTTGGAAGAATAAAGACAATAGCATTGAAGAACAATTACCTGATGGTACTTGGATTACCCGTTTTTTGCCGGTTTCAGCAAAAGAAACTCCATACTATATGGCAGAATTATGTAAACGTTTTAATCGATTATGGAACGAGCAACGTGTAGATAGGCTTTTTGTGTCTTTAGCTTTTGTATTTGATTTTTTGTGGATCCATCCTTTTTTAGATGGTAATGGTAGGCTATCGAGACTTTTGACGGTGCTCTTATTGCATAAAATGGAATACGATATCCCTTGGTTCATTAGCTTAGAACGCTTAATTGAAGACACTAAGGAATTTTATTATGATACTCTCAAAGAAGTTTCTCAAGGATGGCATAAATCTCAACATCATTTAGGTCCATGGCTAGGATATCACATAACCTTACTTCTTAAATCGTACAGGGAACTAGAAGAAAAAGCCGGAGATGCTATTCTTGAAAAAGGGGAAAAAACCACTTGGGTTTTGGAGGCTATTAAAAGCCTTCCAACAGAATTTCGCGTAGGAGATCTTATTCGCCTCTGTCCGGGAGTGAGCCGCCCTATGATTCGTGTAGTTCTTGAAAATCTGCGTAAAGAAGGCAAGCTCACTATAAAAGGCTTAACCAGATCTGCCAGATGGAGAAAAGTGAAGGAAAGCGATTTTTAACATCATATCCAATCGTCAATAGACAGTCATCTTAACAATTTATTAACATTTTTAATAAAAAATAACAAACTCGCAATTGTTTAATTGTGAGTTTGTTTCGTTGTTTAAATTAAAATCAAATTAAACGTGAATTGAAATAAAAAAACGTAAATGAATAATAACGATTGAGAAATAGTATAATAAAAAACATAAAAATGTAATATTGAGGAAGTTATGGCTAGGCCGGCATTAAAAGATGATAGATTCATTCAAGAGGCTATTGATCAGCTGACTAAAATTGCAGATATTAATATCGATGAATTAATCGAACATCCAGGGCAAATAAAAGAACGTGTATGGGTTGATATAAAAGATCCTGTTACATTTACAACCACCATAAAACGAACCTTTCAGGTTATACATAAGTATTTAAAAGATGTTTATGCACTGGATGAAGTTAAGATAAAAGACAATCTGGTTCGCAAGGGTGTTTTAGCAATGATGTCGCTTGCAGGCGAAGCTGCAGAAAAAATCGATGAAATTAATAGTTTTTTTCATAAGGAAATTACAGCAAGTGTCAAGGAATCTAAAGAGTTTAAAGATTTGCAGGAGTTTTACCATAAAAAACTACATATAAGATTTCAAAAAGCGCTGCAGGAACATGAAACATGGGTAGAAGAATGGGCTGGTGAACAAGAAGATGTTTTAGATATCAAAAGACTTGGATTAAAAGATTTAGAGACAGTAAAAAAAGATTGGGAATATGAGCTGTTTTACTTAAAAAAAGAGGATGGAAGAGCTTTTTTTACACCTAACTTGTTAAAACATATTCGACTGGTAACTGATTTTGACAAGCTAATTAGTGCAGAGTCTTTAGAAGATCCCTTTATATCCGTTGCTCTTATTACAGATAAAAGTGCATCTCTTAGGTCCTATTACATCAAACAATCCTGCTTAGGGCTTATCAATAGCTTTTATAGAGGATACAAACAACATCAAAAAGAAGAACTTGCACAAGAGCTTTCTAAAGCGCTCATGGCTCTTTTTCTTGCTGCAAATGAGCAAAACAGGTTAGAAGTAACGCCTCGTAAAAATAGCATGAAATATTTGCATGATTTTCTTTTCTTTATACGCAGTTGTCTGCAACATTCTGATTATCATCTTTTAATGGAGCATCCTCCACTACCAGAAAATTTTGGACATAAGGTCCTACAACTAATCCATGTTTGTTGTTACTTTTTTTACCACGCTCCACGAGAAAGAACAAGATCAGAGCAGTATATCATGGCCCTATTAGTAAATGCAAAAAGCAGTAAAGAGGGTCTTTGGAACCAGTTAATTGATCATTATGACCATATCGAAAATATGCTGAAACATCATCCAAGCGGCCCGCTTTTAAAGGCGATTGACTATTTTAAAGAGGGGGATCACCCATCATTTAATCCGAACTTACTAGAAAACTACCCGGAAAAAGCGTTCAGCTTATCTTTTCAGGATCACAAGATAGATTGTTTAAAGCTGCCATCTCCCACTCATCAAGAGTTTATTCAAACAGCATCGCCTGCAGTAGAGTTCATGGGATGTTTGCAATATATGGCATCTCAGGAAGAAAAAAACAGGTTGCTTATGTTTAATTTACAAGACAGAACATCCTGGAAAGAATATGCAAGATCAAAGTGTCTTGAAGATCTCCAATATGATGGAAGATATAAAGATGTTTTGTGTGTCGTTTCTATTCCTAAACATACGGATTTTTATAAACAGCTGGGTGATTACATAGAAGGAAGCGAAACTCACTCCTTTATACAGTCTATTTATGATCATTTAGAGAGCCATGAAGCATGTGGTTTTTATTTTCCAAAACAACTATCAACAACAGAGATACTTCAGTTTAGTAAGAAAATCATACCATGGATTCATACATCCTTTTTCTATAAAGCAGATATTATCACAAGACAAAATAGGCTCGATTTTATTGAGATTTTCTTTCAATTTTTGATATTGAAGATCATTGAAAGGCTAAAACCTAACGAGTTTTCGTTTACTTGTAAAGATTGGATCGATGTAGGATCTGTGCAAACAGCGACATTTTATGCTTTCTTACAATTAATATCAGGAAAGATAGATGACGATACCATAGCGGAAATGGAAAACATCTGTTTCTTACCGGCTCTATGCATGAGAGAGAGATTAGTAGACCAGGGGAGATTTTATCGTATGGTAGGAGCTCTTTCCCAAATGCAGCAGGCGATCATCAAAGATAAAAAGATTATAGAAGAGGTTTTTCATATGTTTGCAACTCTGTTAAAAACCTTAAAAATACGGAGAAGTAATTAATCAGATCTGGTAGATGAAAACGTCGAGGCAGCATCTTGCCAAGCTAACTGAACTTGGGTCAATGGCTTGATAATGATTGGAGTAAAATGGAAGGAAAGCTCTAGTTGAGATTTAAATCATCGGGAAGCATCGATAAAGAGGCGTATTTCCCTCCCATTTCTCTCAGTAAAGATTGCCAGAGTTTTTCCGGCTCTTTGAAAAATACTTGATTTGCTTTTGCAGGGTGAATAAACCAGTCACCAAGAGATACTTCCTGGTCTAATTGACCAGCAAGCCATCCTGTGTATCCAAGACATAAGATAAGATGGGGTGGGGTCTCATGATTGAGTGATGTTTGCAAAAAATCCATATCCCCACCTAAAAAAACATTATCCGTTATTTCCAGCGTTTGATCTGGTATCGAGTTTGATGAGTGTAGTAGCATCATTTGGTTAGGCTGCATAGGGCCTCCAATTCGCATTTCGAGTTCATTAATCGGTAGTTCTGACAGCTCGCTTGGATCTTCATCAATATGAATAGGTTTATTGATGATAATACCAAAAGATCCCGCAGAGGAGTGCTCGCAAATTAAAATGACACTGCGCTTAAAAATCATTTGGTTATTATCAGGAGATGCGATTAAAAACATTCCTTTGCCAACTTCATTTTTTTGATTGATGCTCATGGACACTCCTGTTTGGACATTTCTGTTAATTGTTGATTATATAATTTTAGACTCTCTGATAGTTCATTGACTTTTCTTAGTAGGGTTGCAAAGTCATCGTGAAAGGCCGGATTTTTAAATACGATTTCACTATCTTTGCTAGCTTGCGCTTTTTCAATTAACGTAGACAATCTGCTCATCGCAGTATTAATCGTATCTACTTGTGTTTCGAAATAGCTTTTAAAGCTTTGTGGAGTCCTAATGGAATTAAGTAAATTGGCTTGCTCTACTCTAGTGCGTTGCCATTGTTTATTGTAATTGAAGAGGAGTCCATATTGATTAACATCATTCATCAGAGTGTCGACTTTAGAAAAAAGAGCATTCACTTTCAAATACATGTCATCGCTTGTTACGAGTTTGCCAATCGTTCCTGTACCATTTGCAATGTCTTTGGAAGCAATATCAATAGAGTGGCTGAGAGATTCAAAGTTAGATACTGTTTTAGATAAATTAGGAAAGAAATTATCCCTTTTCATCTGTTCAACACCCGTATCTACATTAGCGAGTATACTCGAAAAATGAGAGGTAGACTCTTTTATATCATCCACCAGTTTTTTATCATTTACATCTTTCATTGTGACAGAAATTTGATCCATTGCGCTTGCAAATGAAGATATAGCAAAAGAGAGGGAGTCTTTATTTTGGTCAAACCAGACAAGAAGATGTTCGATTGCTTCATCCATATTTTCTGCTAAATCAGATAGTTCATTCATCGCATTTTGCAAAGGATCGGTCGATACTCCATAAACAGGTGTTTTTGCTGTGACCAGTTTTGGTTTTACTCCTTTAGGTGGCGCTTTTGGAATGACACCAATTGATTTTTCTCCAAGCAGTCCAGAGGTTTGAACGGTGATTTCATCCGTATTATATACTTGAACAGAAGAATCTACATGTAAAATAAGTTGGTAAAAATAGACATTTCCTGCATGGTCAATGGGTTGTTGTCTTGCATGGGGGATGGTTTCAATAGCAGAGACTTCTCCTACAGCTTTTCCTGCAAAAAGGACTCTAGTCCCCACAGAAATACCATTGATATTAGCAAACCTAACAATAATGATTTGTTTCCCATCTCCAACACTTGGTTCAATAAATAAAATCATCCCAATAATGAGAGCACAAGCTGATATGACGAAAAAACCAATCATCATGTTTTTAATTTGATCTGTCATCCCTAAATCTCCTTATTGCCCTAGGATCTTGTTCTACGATTCTACGTAATGCTTCAATCGTAGGATGTTTTATTTCCATAAAAGGCTCTGGCTTGTCTATGTAGGCTATTTTCCCATCTTCTACAAGTGCCAGGCGATCTCCAACGTAAAGCGCTGATATGGGATCATGTGTAACAACGATGCTGGTTGCATTCAGCTCTTCTTGTGTTTTTACAATAAGCTCATTAATTTGCATAGAAATAATTGGGTCAAGACCTGTAGTTGGTTCATCATATAAAAGGTAGGTGGGGCGATACACAATTAACCTTGCAAGGCCGGCTCTTTTTTTCATTCCACCAGATAAGTCAGAAGGCATTTTTTTCTCTTCGCCACTTAAACCAACCAGCTCTAGAGCATGCTCTACTCTCTCTTTAATTTCAGCTTTAGTATATCTTTTTCCCGTTTGTACATTGCCATGTTGTTTTAGATAAAAAGCAACATTTTCCTCAATGTTCATCGAGTCAAACAGTGCAGCCCCCTGAAAGAGCATGCCCATGTTCATGATCGCCTGGTATAGCTCGGTGCCGCCTAAACTTGTAATACAAATTCCATCTACGATGACACTTCCTGCATCTGGTTTGCTAATTCCAATGATGTGTTTGAGCAAAACGCTTTTACCAACGCCAGATTTCCCAAGTACCACAATAGTCTCCCCAGATTCTATCTTAAGATCTAGGTGATTCATCACCTTGTTATCTCCAAAAGCCTTGCATAAATCTTTTATTTCAATCATAGCAAGTACCTTTCAATTTGCGCCCGGATAGTGTTAAGACCAACAGTAATTAGGAAGTTGGTAAATAAAATACAGGTGTAACAGATCACAACGGAATTGGTAGTAGATCGACCCACTCCTTGCGCTCCGCCCTCTGTTTTCATTCCCTTATAACAACAAATGGTTACAATAATAACAGCAAATACAAAGGCTTTAACCACGCTGATAAAAAAGTCAAAAGGAGTCAGATAGATAGGGAGCGGTTCAAAATAGGAAGTGGGAGCCATTCTAAAAAAGTAGACAGAGAGTAAATAACCGCCAAAGATACCCATCAAGATACTGAAAATAGTAAGAAGTGGCATCATGATGATACCCGATAAAAAACGGGGGGCAATTAAATAGCGATTAGGATTCACCGACATCGATTTTAATGCATCAATCTGTTCTGTTACCTTCATCGTACCAAGTTCTGCGCACATAGCAGCACCTACGCGTCCTGTTACCATGAATGCAGTCAAGATAGGGCCGAGCTCCGTAATCATCGCTTTGCTTACCATGATACCGGTAGCGCTTTCTAGCCCTTTATCGCTTAATTGATAAAACGATTGTGCAGCAAGTACAAGACCTGTAGAAAATCCGGTAAGTGCTACCACTGGAAGGGAGAGTACCCCGATTTCGTAAAGTTGATCGCGAATTTGTGACCAACCAGGAGGTCTTCTTAGCGAAGCTAAAATAACATCCCAGATTAAAGTAACATATTCACCAATCGATGCAACAAATTTAAAGCGAGTGAGTAAATATTCCATATCCTTTCCCTTTTATCTTTTTTGATTAATTTTTCAAAGAAAAAGGATATGTTTTGTGTTTTTTATGCGACTTACATGGAAAATCTACCTTGCAGTAGCATCGCCTGTTTGTGCAAGTGAGCGCAATATGGAATCGAGCTGTTGCCAAAAAGCTTGCTGCGTTTGACTGGCTTGTGCAATATGATCACGATCTTGCCCCATCAAATTTTCTACTGTTTTGATTTCGTAGGCATTATCTCCTGAAATGTCACCATCTTCCAGCGTTCCGAAAAAGGTGCCAACGGATGGGAAAACGTTGCTGATACCTTCCATGATTGCTTTACCAATATCACCAAAAGCAGGTGATGCTACTTTACAAAGCCCGCCAAGTGTTCCACCGGCTAAAGCAAACCAGGCTTTTTTTACATGAGATTCTTTTTGCGCACGGAAAGAATCTTCTTGAGCAGGTCTCATCTTTTGATACATATTAGAATTTTGCACGCGCAAAGTGGTTAGTATTTCATTTAATTTTTGCATCAGAGCGCAAATGGTAAATAGAGAGTTTGCAGCTTTTTGTGCTAGCTTTTGCACCTCTTGCTCTTCAATATCTTTTTCGCCGTCGGCAGATGATCGTTTTTCCCCTTTTACAAAATGGGATACCTCGTCTAAAAAACTGGAAGATGCTCCATGTTTTACAAGAATGTCTGCAAAAACATCCAGTTCTGTATTTGCCTCACGACAAATAACATCAATTTGATCTCTTATTGATGATTCATCTACGCTAGCGATCTGATTAAGATCAGATCGCGTAATTGAAATAGGACGATCATAAGTTGTTGATATCATATTTTTTTCTCCTTAAGTTATTTACCCGGCAATGCCTGCTCCGGCAAATCCCTGTGTTACAAATTTACCTAGTTCATTTTGATGCTGCGCAATTAAAGCAGCGATTTTTTCTGTTTCTTCAAAGCTTTTTACTGCGCTTGTAACAGCTTTGCCCTCTTTTTCCAAATCAGATCGAAACAGAGATAGTCGCCCTTCAATATCAGATTGTTTTGCATCTAGCATTGACATTTTATAGTGCTGATAAGCAATTCCCATCTCTGTTACCCCTTGGCCTACATTAACTAAAGAAGAGGCGATGGTTGCGACAAGTTTAGGTAGTTGATTTGCAATAGTTGCAAAGCTTGCAATACCAGCGCCAATACCAAGTGCAGCACTTGTAAGGGCAAGAGCTCCAACAACGGTGGGATTTACCCCGACTTCACCAAGAACAAAAGCGGAAATGCCCGCAACTCCCGATGCGATAAGGAGTCCGCCTGCAATAGAGCCGGCTCCTGTTGCAATCAACGCTCCCCCAATAACAATAGAGACAGTAGATAAAATACAAGTTGCTACCTGTTGTAAAAAATCCCAAAAAGTAGATTCTTTCTTCTCTTCCATTTGTTCCAGTCTCAGCTCTGTTGCTTTTTTATTTTCCATAATGACTTGATTTACCGTGTACTCATAAAAACCCTGCTTTTCTTTTAAAGAAAATTGCTGGATGTTTGTGAGTTGATCGACGAGTCCTTTTAGCAATTTTCCCATGTTGAGTTTTTGCATCTCTTCCTCATATAATGCAGGAGGAGTAAGCTCTATTTTATCCGGCTGATGCTTTGCTAACATGAACCTACTATCTTGTGCTATAGATAGAGAAGAACTAAAATGGGAAGATCTAAAACCGTCGCCCTTTTCCATAGGTACATATGTTGTAGAAAAATCAGGCATGAAAGGCTGCTCTATTTTAGTCATGTTTCCCTCCCCAAATATGAAGCAAACTATTAATTTTGGTTTTTAAGGATTCCGTTGCCGCCTGATAGCGCTCTTGTGCCATACGTAGCGCCTTTACTGCCTCTTTTGGCTCATTTAACGAAATCAAACATTCTGCTGCATAATAATGTGGCTGTGGATCATTTGGCAGCAAAAGCGCTGACATGCTCCAGCTGGTCAAGGCCTCTTTATATAGATGTTGCATTTGAAGCGCAGCACCAAGTCCCATCCAATGTTTTGCATCATATGGTTTTGTTTGTATTAATTTTCTAAATAATTGCTCTGCTTGTGGTAGATCTCCCATATTATACAAACTATAGGCAAGAGAATAAAGCGTCATGCAATCATTATCAGAGCAAGTTTCCTTGCCTTGCAGGCTCTCTTGATTAACAACACGCTGCCCAATTATTTCTAGCGCTTTTTCTATTTCCTTTTCAGAAATCATCGCTACCTACTTGCTATCTGTTTTTTTGATCCAATACCCGGTAGACTCACGTATAGATTTCCCAATTTGGACGAGTATCTCTACAATCTGTTTTTGAGCCATGGTCATCGTTTCAAATTCTCCCATGCTTGTCTGTATGCTACCTTGACGTTTGGTCTCTAAATTTCTGAGTTTTGTTTCTGTCCACTCGAGTTCTTTTTTCGAAACATGGGAAAGATCATTACTAGCAGGGAAAGGGTTTTCTTCTTCTTTAATCAGTCCCGGATATAAATAGGCGCATTTATTCCACACCTCTCTAAACTCTGCGATATCACTTTCTAAGTGACGCAGATCAACATGGTCTCCATCTTGCTCTTCTTTTGCTTTCCTAATTTCGCTTAAAACATTTAAGATAATATATAAATCGCAAGAGATGTCATCGATAGAGCTTGTTGCTTTTTCTGTTTTTTGTAAAAAAAACTGGTCCTGTAGCATAGCGAGTCCTGCTGACTCTCTACCAGGATGAACATGAAAATCTGGATCTCTAGTTATAGACATAAAATACCCCGTTATTAACCTAGAGGATATTGCCCAGTAACATAAAAAGCAAGGTTTTTAATTATTTTTAATTAAGTCTGTCTGTTTTTGTTTTGTTTTAATAATAAACTTAAATTTTTATTTTACACGAACTGATAAATAACATATCTTTCTATTGGTATTTCATTATAATTTCGACAAAAAACATAGGAGATTCATTAATGGGATCAATTAATTTGGTTAGGTTTCCTCACCCTTCATCTTGTTGTGATAGTTTATTGGGAGCGACTAGTGATTATTTTTGTCTTGATGGAAAGATAGCGGAAGTGGTGGAGAGCATTGACCCGGTAACAAAATGTTATTCCGTGCGCCAGATCGATAAAACAGCTTCCATGTCAATGATAATAACAGCGTGTAAAATCATCTCCTATATAACTATAGTTCTTCCTCTCATTGTATTTGCAGCACACCTTATATTAAAATCGATGTATGATTTTTCACTAGTCACTACTGATTCTCCACGGGATAATGTTAATCCTGTAGAGACGGAAACGGTAGAGGATGATGGATTTTCTGTAGAGGCAGAGAGTGATAGTGATCCTGTAGAGGATGATTCACTTTCTGTAAGGATGAGCGTGTCGGATGGTGAGCTTTTAAATGGAGTAAAGAAATCATCCGATCCTGCAAGAAAGGTTTTATCGGGAGAGAATTTTGTAGATGCTTTAAAAAAAGCAGAACTTCAAGGGGTTGATGCGATGTTGCATTTAATAGAGAGTGTGGAGCTTTCCGCTCAAGATCATGATGAAATGCTCAAACAATTAGAGGGCGATGGAGTAGCCCCCGAAGTAATAGGACAGATTTCAAACGATGCTGCTAAGGTGGCGCTAAGATGGTTTATAGGATATGGCCATGTTGATGCAGTAAAAAAAGTACTTGAAAAAATAGATCTTTCAACAGTCATAAAAGCTTCGGATTTATTAGTTCTAGTGGCGGGACGTTTAGAGGGTGAAGTTCTAACATCGTTACTTGAACGGGTAGATTATAATACAATGAGCGACCTGTCCTTCGCAATACGTAAAGCTATGACCATTTACTTAATCATTTCCCCATCTGTCCCTAACTCAGATCAACAACAGAAAGATAGAATAGCATTAAAAAAAAGCGGATGTCTTGATGTTTTAACAATATTATTTAAAAAATTAAAGATAGGTGCAACCTGTCCCTTCTTGTATCGGGACGAGTTGGCAAGAGTGACAGATAAACCGTCGAGAGTGGTAGGGGAGCTGTCTATAGGGGATCTTGGCTGGATGGTAGTCGAGACCTTGGATCTTGATATTATCCAATTAACGTTTGAAAAGATAAAAGAGTTGGCTGACGATGACGACGATTACAATCAAGTAGTCGATAATGCAATTATGCGTGCAGAAGAGCGTATCCTCAGAGTAGAGCAGCGCTTCCGCAAAATGCAAGAGCGTGGCCACATGGTAGAAGAGCGCGACCGCATGGCGCTAGAGGACAGCTACAGAGAGGTTATTGCTCTTTTACAGACACTTCGCGCAGAATAAAAACATCTTTTGAATCATATCAGGCAATAAGAAATTCTTATTGCAGTTCCAGTTAAAAAAACTTTACTTTAATAAATTTAAATTTTTATTTAATACAAACAGATTATAAACTTATAAATAACATATCTTTTTATTTGTATTTCATTATAATTTCGACAAAAAACATAGGAGATTTATTTAATGGGATCAATTAATTTGGTTAGGTTTCCTCACCCTTCATCTTGCGCCGATAGATTATTAGGGGTGACTAGCGATTATTTATGCTTTAATGGAAAAATGGCAGAGGTGGTGGGTAGCATTGACCTGGCAACAAAGCGTTATTCCGTGCAACTGATCGATAAAACAGCTTCCATGTCAATGATAATAACAGCATGTAAAATCATCTCTTACGTGACCATAGTTATTCCTCTCATTGTATTTGCAGTACACTGTATGTTAAGATCGATGTACGATTTTTCATTAGTCTCTACTGATGCTCCGAAGGGTAATGTTGATCCTGTAGAGGTGGAGAGTGAGTCGGACGCGGAGTCCTTAAATGGGGTAAGGAAAGCATCTGATCAAGATCGTGATGCAGAGGTCTCACCGAGTGATAGCGGTTCTGTAGAAGATGATTCAGCTTCTGCAAGGGTGGTGTTATCGAGTAATGCTCCAAAGGGTAATGTTGATCCTGTAGAGACGGAAACGGTAGAGGATGATGAGGTTTTATCGGAAGAGAACAGGGTCAGGAAGTTGGTGAGAGAAGGCAGGACCGCGGAGTTAGTTAGAAAAGGCGAATTTTTCAGTATAATAAATGATGAGCTTAAGAAGATGGGTTCTAGCTTCAGCGTTTTGGATTTTGTGGGATACTCTCTTAATGGTAGATAGTGATAGCGATCCTGTAGAAGATGATTCAGCTTCTGCAAGGGTGGTGTTATCGAGTGATGCTCCAAAGGGTAATATTGATCCTGTAGAGATGGAAACGGTAGAGGATGATGAGCTTAAGAAGAGGGGTGGTGGCTACAGCGCTTTGGATTTTGTGAGATACTCTTAGTCATAATCTACATGGAAGCAACGGATACAGGGATGGCAAGTCAGCAGTATAGTGCAGAAAGCAGAGTGTCGGTGGATGTTGTCTACTATTGGAAAGCAAAATAAGCGTAATTTAAAGACTCGTTATCTTGAGCCCTACCAAAGTTGACTAACACTTTTAATTGAAAAAACAAAAGAAAAGATCTATTGTCTTCCTTTTTGCAACTCTAAGGATTTATGAAAACGCGCTCGAATGAGGCCTTGCAACGGTTAAGAGATGTACTTCCCGGCGGAGTTAATTCTCCTATCAGATCGTTCCCAAGATTAACGCCAAAACCGCTTGTTGCGGCATATGGAAAAGGGGATATGATTTACGATGTGGACGATAAGGGGTATATTGATTATTGCATGAGCTGGGGATCTTTAATATTAGGACACTGCCATGAAGCGGTAACAAGAGCTGCCAAGGAGCAGATAGATAAAGGATCGTCCTTTGGGCTTTCCACAGAAATAGAGCAGCAAATTGCACAAAAAGTGATGGAGATTATTCCATCTATCGAGATGATACGCTTTGTCTCTTCCGGAACGGAATCTACCATGAGCGCAGCAAGACTTGCAAGAGGCTATACCAAAAAAAACAAGATTATCAAGTTTGTTGGAAATTATCATGGACATGCTGATCAGTTTATGGTTAGCGCAGGATCTTATCTGAATCTACTGGATAATACGCCCTCTACGCTAGGCATTCCAAAAGAGAGTGTTATTCATACAATAGTATTGCCATTTAATGACATAGAGGCTTTAAAAAGATTTTTTCAAACAAGTCCTGATGTAAATGATATAGCAGGATGTATATTGGAGCCTGTGCCAGGTAATATCGGCGTGCTCCCTCCATCTGATCTATTCATGACCTGTTTAAGAGAGGAGCTTACCAAGATAGGAGCGCTCCTTATTTTTGATGAGGTTATTACAGGGTTTCGTGTGCACCCACAAGGAGCGCAAGGTATATTCCATGTAAAACCGGATTTGATTTGCCTTGGAAAAATCATAGGAGGAGGGTATCCTGCGGCAGCATTTGGCGGTAGTAAAGAGATAATGAGACATCTGGCTCCTCTTGGTAGCATTTTTCAGGCAGGGACTTTGTCCGGTAATCCGGTGGCTATGCAATCTGGCCTTGCAACGCTAAAGCAGCTGCAAGAGCCTCTCTTTTATCAAGATCTCTTTGCTAATTTGGATCGATTATTAAATCCTATTGTTTCTTATATAAGGGATAACAATCTTGCTATTACCATGAATAGAGTGGGAGGTATGTTTTCTTTCTTTTTTACCACTAAAGAAATAAAGACATCACACGATCTGAAATATATCAATCATGAGCGCTTTGATGCGTTTTTTACCTTTTTACTAGATAAAGGCATTTATTTTTCGCCATCTGCTTTTGAGGCAAATTTTATCAGTAGTGCCCATACAATAGAGCATATAGAGTATACCAAAGATACAATACTTGCCTTTTTTAAAGAAAATAAGCAGCAGTTAAAATAGGTAGGTGTGCTATCATTGTTTGCTAAAAAAAGTAGACCATGGGATCTTTGTTATTTATTACTTTAGCTTTAGTTGGGCTGATTTTTGTTATGCTCGAGTTTTTTCTTCCCGGTGGGGTGGTTGGAACAATTGGTATGCTCCTTTTTTTGGTCAGCTATCTATTTTGTTTTCAACAACTCGAAACAATTACTCAAATGGCTTTTGCTACGATCGTCTATGTCACGGTGATGGTGTCGCTTGTTCGTTTTATTACCTACACGATAAAAAAATCGAAAGCTAACACGATATATTTATCAGCAGATCAGGAGGGTTTTTTAGCCTCTTCCTTTGATAAGGGGCTTGTAGGAACAAGTGGAGTAGCTATCTCTAATTTATCACTGTCTGGAAAAATCGAGATCAATGGAAAGCAATACCCCGCAGTTTCAGAGAGTGAATATATAGAAGCAGGCACCATGGTGATGGTAGTAGATGGAAAAGGTGGATATTTTATTGTAAGGAGAGTGTAAATGGATATCACAGGAACAATTAATATCGTTATAATATGCATAGCTATTGCATCGATATTTATTTTTATGACAGTTGGGCGCTTTGTTAGCCTATGGTTTCAGGCGTTTGTTTCAGGCACGCCAATTTCTTTATTTAACATCATTGGAATGAGCCTTAGAAAAATACCGCCAAGAGTGATTGTAAATGCTAGAATTACCTCTTATAAGGCAGGTATTAAAACATTAACTGTGGCCGATCTTGAAACGCATTTCCTCGCTGGCGGCAACGTATATGAAGTAGTAAAAGCGATGATTGTAGCGGATAAAGCAAACATCCCGCTTTCCTGGAGACAGGCTACTGCTATTGATCTTGCCGGTAGAGATGTTTTAGATGCGGTAAGAACATCTGTAAATCCTAAAGTAATTGATTGCCCTAGTGAAAAAGGATCTTACATTACTGCTGTTGCAAAAGATGGTATCCAGCTGTTTTGTAAAGCAAGGGTTACTGTAAGAACAAACATTGCGCAACTCGTCGGTGGCGCTACAGAGGAGACGATCATTGCAAGAGTAGGGGAAGGGATTGTTAATTCTATTGGTTCTGCAAATACGCATCTTAATGTACTGGAAGCTCCACAAGAAATTTCTAAACTAGTGCTCAAAAAAGGGTTAGATGCTCAAACAGCATTTGAAATACTCTCTATTGATATTGCAGATATTTCTGTTGGAAAGAATATCGGAGCTACATTAAGAGCAGACCAAGCAGAATCAGACAAGCAAATAGCGCAGGCAAAAGCGGAAGAAAAAAGGGCTCTTGCCGTTGCAGTTGAGCAGGAAAACAAAGCAAAAGTGATCGAGATGAAAGCAAAAGTAGTAGAGGCAGAGTCTAAAATACCGCTTGCTATTGCAGAGGCTTTTAATAACAAACAGCTTGGTATTATGGACTTTTATCGGATGAAAAACTTGCAGGCAGATACCTTGATGAGAGAGTCCATTGCAGGTGAAAATGAAGAGCAAGAGATTTTATCGTGAACGATAAAAAAGAAAATGCACCAAAACAACCTATTAAAAAAAAGAATGCTTCAGTCAAAAGTAGTCTAAAAAATAAAAAACAAGCATTCAAGTTAATGCTTGTTTTAAATAGGCCATATTAGCATTACAAATGCATTAAGCTCCATCCGGTGATATTATGAAGTAGTAGGGGCATTAAAGCATTTTAGTGGGTGCTATCTGGGTGATGATAAATAACATCACTGGCTATAGTCTCTATAGCATCAACCACAACATCAATATCGTCAGTGTTACAATGCCAAAGAGGTTCACATAGCATGAGTCCAATTAAAAATAGACCACTTGTTAAAACAGTAGAAAAAAAAGTGACTGCAAACGCAATGACTTTATCTTGTGTAGACAGCTCTTTTGCCAATGGGTGCAGTGCAAATAATTCAAAATAATTGTAAGTAGTTAAAGGGGTTTTTTGGGTAGCGTCCATAACGTTTTTTTCCTTTTTAAGGATGTTGAGCGACAATTATAACCATTTGCAAAAAAAACACCATAATAGTTAGGTTTTAAAACCGATTTAACAATTTGAGAAGTAGGATGTAGCGGTTAAAGAATTATTTTTGTTAAGTTAATTTTTTAACTGGTGGTGGTCGTAGGCTTTTTTATTCAAACTAGCGCAGTAGAGTTGATTCAATTTGTTTTTAATCGTTTTGATTACTTATCTTTAAATTGCTTTTTTGTTAAAATGGGTAAAAAAATAATTAACGGTATTTGTTGTGTCTGATATTTTTCACTCTTTATTAAAGCCATGGACCTATGGTCGTGATATTTTAGAAACGTCTTATAACATAGATAGTTGGAAGTTTGTTATAGCACATACCCATACACCTAATAAAACAAACGCCAAAACATGCTCGTTGATATCTAACCAGGTAACAGGAAATTTTTACCAGAAGGATTCATCTTCTCTTGTTGCTTGGAAATGCTTTGCTATCATGATAGCAACTCCTCTTTTTATCACAGGCAAAATACTGTATCACACTGTTAAAATTGTGGTAGATGTTGCAATGATCTTTTTTTCTCAATTTGCTATTATGGTAGAACATATAGCAGATGGTCAAAATGCAATAGGATGCATCATTGAATTCATAAGAGACTCTATTATAGAGAACTCATTCATGGTTGGATCGCATCTATGGCAAATTTCTAGACTGGCTTGGTATTCCATCGGACTTGAGCTTGCAGCAATTGGTGGTTTCTTGAGCGATCCATTGCAGGCAAGACAGCAAATTGGGATAATAGAGAGAAAAATCAATTACGCTCCAAGGCACTATGATATTCGATTTGGGTGCAGTAAGCCAGATCGTGTATTTTATCTTGCCTACTGTTTCCAACCAGTGCGTAATTTGATGGAAACTTTTGATAATGGGGGCACTACCATTACCGTTGATCAAGAGTTTTCTACTTATAGCAAGTTAAAGCAAGCTCATAATTGGGTGGCAGATAGGATAGATATTGCCTGTTGTCCTTTTAATCGCTGTTGCAGTGAAGAAATGGCCTAATGCTATTCTTGCAAAAACTTATGAGATCTCACTTCAAATTGTGATTCAGAAAGCAGCGTTCGCTTATCACCAATTTGCACCAAATAAAGCACTGTTTTAGGACTAATCGATCTTCTTTCAACAATTTTAATATGTTTTACCTGATTGACTTGCATGGTACGATTGATAGCAAATTTTTTTAAGATATAGATCGTTAAAAAAATAAGCCCAATTAAACCAACAACCATGAAAACTGTTTTTTTTAGTAAGCTGGCATAATCGGAAGGGGGGGAGGAGCTACTACTGTCTTGAATCATAGGATGATTGGTAGTAGTTGGATTAGAGGGCTGCTCTATATCATCTTGTGTATATCCAAGAGTGGTAAAGCAAGTAATGAGTATCAAAATAATTTTACGCACGATGTTTCCTGTTTTTGTATATCTTTTTTACAAAAGAGTGGGTTTTGTAGTATACTTCTTTTTTATTTTTAGAGGAAAAATGAAAGGGATTATCGCGCTGGATATTGATGGGACTATTGCAAATAAGGATCATCTTATTCCAAAAGATGTAGAGCTATTTTTGCATAAGCTCGCAAAAGAGGGGTGGATCTTAGCATTTCTTACGGGAAGGACCTTTAGTTTTACGATAATGTCTATAGA
>JACRBE010000045.1 GCA_016213235.1 Chlamydiales bacterium
AATAGAAAGATTTCCTTGCATCTAACGATAATAAGGCTTAGTGCGGTTTTTTGCACTAAGAGAAATATATAACTAGTTGTAAATCAATGTGTTTTTTTGTGACGATTGAGTGTTATTCAGATTTTGGCAGAAGTCAGGAGACGCGACATGTTGTCAAAACCAAGGGCGTTTTTAACTCTTGGGAGAAGTCTGTCAGCAACTTGGTTACTGGGCAGTCGGCAACCGGTATAAAGAGGGCGTGAGATTGATCTGGGCTTTTATGTGGAACTGCGGAAACCATGATCTGCAGAGTAAAATCCATCGCTGGACAGGTGTTGGTATTCCTGTAGTTCCTTTTCATATTATAGCGCCACATCTACAGCAATTAACAACCCTCTTGCGAGGGCTTCCATACGCTTGGCCAAAACCACAGCATAACTTGGATCATGATAAACTGCCTTCCTATTCATAGAAATAAGCGCGCCCAACCATATATTTATGTGAGTTTTAGGCAAAAAATCATCCCAGGTTTTTGAAATTTTTCGGTATAATAGCCTCTTGAAACTCTTTTGGTATTTTATGGCCCGGTAAATGATCTTTTAGTCTCGATTTCATCTCTACCGGGGTGAGTGGTGGAAATGGCAAGAGGTGAGCAATTGCCCTCATGCCAAATTCTTCACAGGGAATAGGCTCTATTTTACAATAGGTAAGATTAAACAGCCTTGTCATGATTGATTCGATCTCTTCCGGTTGGATATTTTCTCCTCCGCTGATAAATTGACGATCTTTTCTCCCGATAATACTTAAGCCCTTTTCCACGGAATAGGTGCCAATATCATTCGTATGAAAATATCCATCGACATCAGTAGGTGCGCGAAGTGTATTGTTTTCATTTAAGTAGCCTTGAAACAAGCACTCTCCTTTTACGAGTATTTCTCCATCATTTGCTATATGAAGCTCTCTAAATGCAAGCAAAGAGCCAACACGATAATATCCACAGGTGATTTGCGAGCACATTTCTGTCATCCCATAAGTGAGGTGGATGGGAAGTGAAGCAGCTTTTGAATGGTTGATTAATGCTTCTTGGCAGGCAGCTCCCCCAATGAGCAGACCTTTTATATGAGTGGGTAGGAAAATAGATGCTTGTAGAAAACGGTACAGTTGTGTTGGTACTAGAGAGGTAAAAGAGGTTTTGGGATGAAAAAAAGACTCTTTCAGATTGACCAAAGCAATGGATCCATTTACATAAAGCATGCGAAAAAGGAGCATTAATCCTCCAATATGGAAAAGAGGAATGGATAGTTGCCAGGTGTCTTGAGACGTTAGTGCAAAGTATTGTATGGATCCAAGTGCAGAATAGTAGATATTATCAAACGATAAAACAACGATCTTTGGCTTGTTTGTCGTTCCTGTTGTAAGTAGATAAAGAGAGTAGAGGGTAGGATCTTGAGATGCGCTAGCATAAAGAATGTTGTTTGCATGTTGATCAAATAATACACCTTTTACATTAAGAACAAGATTGTCAACTTGCGCTTTTGGCAGCTCAGGATTAACAGGAAAAAATGATTTTTTATGTTCAAAGAGAAATAAAATAAGAGATAAGCTCTTGATGCTGTTATCTGCAAGGAAGACGATAGGTCCATCATAGGCAAGAAGTGGATAAAAGGAATAATCTTCTGTAGAGCAGGAGCTCTCTTTGGTATACACTAACATACAAGTAATGTTGTTAATCTGTTCTTGTCTAGTTTGATTGGATCGATATTAATCATTCCATCTTTTATTTCATAAGAAGAAACGCAAATAGGTTGATGAAATGCTTTCAGTGTGTCAATGCCAAGGGGAGTTGTAATGTTAAATGCATGAGCTAGATGGCAAATGCTTTTAATGCCTACAAGAGTCTCAAAAGAAGAACTTAGGATCACTTTATGTTGATAGCCTGTGATAATAGGTAGCATGTCCCGTTGTATAGTGGGCTTGATAATCAGGTAGTCGATTTTTTGCAAAGGCAGATCGGAACATTGTCGTAAGCTCTCATCACATGCAAAACGGTGTTTTTTTTTATTTATAAAAGACAAAAAAGCCCGCTTATTACAAAGAGGCTCCTCTATATACCTGATTTGATCAGGGCCTATAGAAGATAAAAAAAGATCAAGTTCCTTTTTTTTCCATTTCCGGTTGACATCGATATGAAAGGCGATTTGATCCGTATAGGATAAAATGTTTTTAACATATGTTATCGTTTCATCAATAGAGAAAGATCCTACCTTAATTTTTGCAAAGCGAATGTTGCTTGCAAGCAATAGATCGATTTCTTCTTTATAATTTGTTTGATAAAGGAGTCCGGATGTGATCCCCTCTGCGCTGGTATTTGGGAATAACAGGCTGTAAAGACCAAACAAGACGCTGGGATAGAGAGCCTTTTTTAGCAGGTGGTGGATAAAGGAGAGCTCTTTGTTGATGAGCTGTGGTAATAGCTGATTTAGTTGAATAAAGGCCTTTTTTAAAGACTCTTTGCTAAATCCGGGTAGGGGTGCAATCTCTCCGTAGCGGCTTTCTCCGTTTGTTAAAATAATTTCTACAATAAAGCCAAGTCTATTGTTAATAAAATACTTTAAATTGCAATCGTATTTATATAAAAATATTTGCTTTATATTCATTTTATTAAAAATTTGTTACAATCTTTGTTAAAAATTGCGATGTAAAATCATGAATGATTGTTTGATTTCAAATTATTCATTAACCTCTATGCAGGTTGTTCAGTCTATACTCATTTCTGAATTTGGCGTAAGGCATTACCAGGAATTTTCCCATTCCCAAGAATATAAATGGGAACATTTAATTATTGCAATCATTGAACTATGTCCGCTCCTTGGTGCACTGGCCTCTTTGGTAGAATATGCTATTGCCTGTTGTTGTGTTTTTACGCAACCTGTAGTTAGACTATTGCCTTCATGGAAAATCACATGGATTGTACAAGGCTCTCAGGCGGGTTGCACAGGATCTGTTAATATGCAGAGAGTTTTGCAAGTATTTCAAGAGATTGTTCAAAACAGGGCGGGGGGAGTGACATTTAACGAGGTTCGATTAAAGGATACTATTAAGCAGGGAACATGCTCTGCTATGTCGCTAGACCTGATAAGAGCTTACCTGGAGTGTAAACAAGACCGCTTGATTACTATGGATGATTTAAAAAGAGTAGGACAGAAGTATATTACAAGCTCGCAAGAGATGAAAGATTGTCAAATGGCTTTTAATTCTATTGAACTTGCCTTAGATGAAATAGCAGATGGTGTAGATATAGAAAGAAATAAAATGCAGTCTCTTGCCAATTTTTATCATTTAACTATCGATGATGCCTCTTCTTTCATGGATATCACCCAAATTAGCTTTGAAGATTTTAAAGAAGAGATTGATTCTCTTCCTAAAGGGACTTATGTTATTCGGGCTATTTGTCCGGATGATAATCACAAGGGTGAGAAATGGGGGCATACGCTTGTTTATAATAACGATGGGTGTATCCCGTTTTTCTATGATCCAAATGGTGGAATACTAAATTTGGAAAAAGAGGATCATGGGGCTATTCTTTTTAGGGCGCTAGGTAAATGTAATATCGATTTTGAAACCAATATGATTCGTTTCTACAGAATTGCAGAACATGTTAATCCATAGAAGTCCTACGGTC
>JACRBE010000046.1 GCA_016213235.1 Chlamydiales bacterium
AAGAGAGCATTGGAACAACAACAACTTGCTGAAGAGTGTGGAATTATTGAATCTAAAGATGATGTTGAGTTTATAGATGATGCTGATGCTATTAGAGATACACAAAAAAAGCTTAAGGAATTTCATGCTTTACATGGTATTATAGGAAATCCGACAAAACAACTTGATGTCGATATAGAGGCATTTCAGGGGATGAGAATGTTTGGCAGGACTATTGATCTGGATGAAGAGTATGTGATGACCAGAAACATGGATCCATCAAAGGCTACGATCTCTCTTGCTCCATATGTAGATGGTACTAACCCAATAAGTGAACTAGAGGACATTGGTTCCAAGCGCGCTCCGGCAAGCATTACCTTCAGACAGGCCGTTACTTATGTAGTCAAGTACATTAATGAGCAAATAATAAGCCAAGAGGAATATCAGCGATCTCCGGAAGGTATAAGAAGGGTCGAATTGGACTGGTATAATCCAATTATTCAAAGGTTTTGTAGTATAGATTATTTGGACAAGATCCAGATCGTTAATGGGAAACTACAATCCCCTTTGAAAAAACCAGCACAAAGCACGGTAGATATCTTGTTTGCAAATCTACAACGAGTGGGCTCCAGTAGCTTTGGCGTTTCAGTCGCAGAGAAAAGCATAGGATTAATAGATGTTATCCTTGTGCTATTGAAGCATAAGGGATATGTCTTCAGCGTAAACTGTTCCTCTGGCGATTGCAGCGTACAAGCATAAACAGGCAATCAAAAAAGCACCTAGCATCTTTAAACTAAGTGCTTTTTCGTTTTTTTATTATAAAATCAAATAATTTTTGCTTTTTTTTCCACAAATGTTCATTCTACGACCTACATACCAAACAGTATGCAGGTGCTTTTTGCACCCTGATTGATTAAGAATAAATAATTTGCTATTAATAAAAATTAAGAGCTAATAAACGCTGCTTTTTATTTATCATAATTAAAAAATGAAACAACAAACAAATAAAAAACATCAAAGCAATTTAGTCGATTTTATCAAACTGGTTATAGCCGATTGGTGGTGGGTAGCCCTTTTTTTGTTTGTAACCTATTTCACTTATGATCAAATACGTAGCGATCTTGATTCAGAATATAAACATCTATTAACCAGGCTCGAAGAAATAAAACAAGAAAGGGAAATTGTCTTACAGCAACAAACACAACTGAAACTTTCTATCCAAAGTCAAATGGATCCGGAATGGATCAAACTTACATTAAAAAAGAGACTTGGAGTGGTACCGGAGGGACAAAAAAAGGTCTATTTTAAGGAACAGACATGACATTTTTTCTGATACTTTTATTAATTTTATTTATTTTTTTGTCTGCCTTTTTATCTTCTTCTGAAACAGCTCTTTTTTCTTTATCTTCTATGAAGGTAAAAATCTATGCTCAAACCCAGCAACCCAGAAAAAAACTGGTTGCTAAACTCTTAAAATCTCCAAGGGATCTCCTGGTAACGATATTGATGCTCAATATTGCAACCAATATACTTATTCAAAATACAGTCTCCACTATCTTTAACCAGTTTCCAGGATGGCTGCTAAGTGTAGGGCTTCCTCTTATTTTGGTACTTGTATTCGGAGAAGTAATACCAAAATCTATTGCGATTTCCAATAATGCGAAAATAGCCTATTTAGTAGCCCCTTTTATCTTGGTGGCAAAGCACCTGTTTGGCCCTGTGCGAATCGTGATTTCTAAAATTACAGGAGCTGTATCTCATTTTTTCTTCTTTTTCTTAAGAAAAGAGAACCCACTTTCCACAAGTGAGATAAAAGAGGCTCTTCGTAGTTCATTGGAATATGGACTGCTACAAGAAGATGAGGCTAAACTGGTCAAAGGCTACCTTAGCTTAGAGGAAATTAGTATTAAGGAAGTGATGTGGCCAAGACAACAAATGATCTATTTTGAGCTTGAAAAATCCTTATCTGATTTAGTTCATTTGTTTGCAGATAAAGAATGCACAAGAATACCTGTCTGCGATATGGAAGAGGATAAAGTCCTTGGCATATTAAGTGCAGACCAATTTTTTGCCTATAGAGATCGTATTTCTATTACAAGTGATTTAGTCCCTATCTTAAAAAGACCGTTTTATGTACCGGAATCCATAACAGCTAAACAACTACTGTCCCAGTTTCATGAAAAAGATGAGGTGCAGGCTATTGTTGTAGATGAATATGGCTCTATTTCAGGACTTGTTACAAAAGAAGACCTTGTAGAGATTGTATTTGGACAAATTGAAGATAAACGAGACGAAGGACAGCTTTATATCAAATCGAGCTCTAATGTTATCATTGCAGAGGGACAACTAGAGTTAGTGGAGCTAGAAGAGCTCTTTGATTATTCATTTGATAACCCTTCCAATATGGCAACAATAGGAGGATGGCTTGTGGAACAATTACAAGATATCCCTAAAAATGGTACTAAATATGTAACAGATGATTTTTTGTTTTATGTCCTTTCAGCATCTCCTAATAAAATAAATAAAGTCTATATTAGGAAATTAAAGCAAAAAACGAGGAAATCAACATGAGCCAGCCGATGTATTTCCTTACTCTCATTATCATTGCGCTTTGTATACAGGCATTCTTTGCTATGATGGAAATGGCTTGTGTCTCTTTTAATAAAATAAAATTACAATACTATGTAAGCCAAAATGATAAAAAAGCAATTTGGCTGTCTAAACTATTATCGAACCCCTCCAGACTCTTTGGAACAACACTCGTTGGTGTTAATACCGCCCTGCAGTTTGGATCAGAATGCTCTCGCCGTTTTTATGAGTCAATCGGTCTTGATCCCGATTGGGCTCCACTATCACAAATCATTATTGTAGTGATATTTGCAGAACTAGCTCCTATGTTTGCTGCGAGAAGATATGCAGAACATGTCACCATGCTCGGTATCCGCGTCTTATATTTTTTTTCTATCTTATTGAGACCTTTGCAATTTTGTTTTGATTTGCTTAACCGCCTATTTTCAAAGATCGGTAAAACCCAGATCACAAATATCAACTACCTCACAAGAGAAGAGTTGCAAAATGCAATGGAGGAAAGAGAGGATCAACTTGGCTATAGCGAAAAAGAAGAATTTGATACCCTTGCTGCAAATATTTTTTCCTTAAAGAATAGAAATTCAAAGTCCCTTATGTATCCCATCAGGGATATTTTTATGCTTCCAGCGATAGCATCTGTAGGGGATATGCGAAGAGCAATGCGCATTAAAAATCGTCCTTTTATTCCTATTTTTCAAACAACAAAAAGTAATATTTTGGGTATTGTTTATCCAAGGGATTTGCTGCGTGCAAAAGATGAAGAGATGTTGAAAAATCATCTTCATTCCCCATGGTTTATTACAGAAAATAACTCACTCCCTCAAATTATCAAGCAGTTTAGATGGAATAAACAAAATGTTGCTATTGTCCTTAACGCAAATGGTATTGCGTCAGGTATCCTGACTCTAGATGCTATTGTTGATGAAATTTTCCTTGAATCTACCTATACCATGGATGATCTATCTAACCAGCGTGTGTTAATCGACAGATTATTTCCTGCAGATACTGCAATCAAAGAGATCAATGAACATTGTCATGTATTAATCAAATCAAAGTCAGATAATCAAACGTTAGAAGAACTCATGACAGAGATACTAGGACATCATCCATCAAGAGGAGAAATAGTCCGCACAGGCCATTATGAGCTTGTTGTAGAAGAAGCTCCTTTGATTGGAGGCAAAGAGATACATATCCGATCTGTTTGATCATGGTTGAAAAAAATCAGTAAAATTTATGATATGACTAACAAACTCGCGCTGTTTTATACCGGGGCCATGTCATTGCGAACTCTCGACTTGTTTTTTCGCTATAGTCACCAGAATCATCCCAGAACTTGCAAGGAATTTACCTGTAAGCAAACTGGAAGACTTTGGCGCTTCATCATCTAGAGTGCCAGCGGGAATTGCTGCTAAATGAGCAGATTTATATAGATTCTTCTGAGCAGTGTGATGGCGTGTTTGAGTCAGCGCAAGGTGCTTTCACTATGTTATTTTGCCATGGCTATTTAAACTTATTTGCTTTATAAAAAAATGCTAATATCCTTTTTGGAGGAACATTTATTATGAGAAAACTAGTCGCTTTTTCTTGCACGATGCTTATAGGAATGATGACGTTATGTAATGGAGCACCTACTTCCCAAAAAATGGAAATGGAGCCGCCTCCTAGGATATTAAAACTTATTCCGGATTTAGTAATACCTTTTACAATAGAGCCAGCTATTCCAGAGAATTTTGTAGCCATGAGTCCTCATGGAGAAGTAAATGCATACGATTGGATCTATTGGGGCCCAAAAGATGTTTTGGAAGATTATTTTAGTAATAAAGTATCTCCAAAAGAACCGATATTAAGAACGAAATTGAGCGCTAACATGTCTCAAGAAGAGCTTGAAAAGGAAAAGGAATCAGATTTAAAACAAGATGGCGTCAAAGTTCTTTCTTATAGCAAACTGAAATGGGGAGTCTACCCTGTGCGTAGTTACTCCTGTAGCATGGGAAGAGAACTCTATATGGCACATGCCGGGTTAAACTCATCGAGTGGGTCATGGACACTGTTATTTAATCTGGTATATTCAGAAAAAGAGACAAAACCAAGTAAAGAAGCACTAGATCTTTGGAAAACATTTCTTGAGAAAACAACGGTATTAGAAGGTAAACAAGTCTTTAGAGCAATGGGGCTTGATTTAAGATTAGGGCTAACACTAGTAGATGCAAAGGGATCCCAGTTGCAAGCAGTTGCTCAAAGAAGAAAGTCAGATAATAAGCTGAAAATTGCAGTAACTTCTATCGATAGCGATACGGAATTTAAATTTACTCGCCTGGAAGAAAAATCTCTATTAACACAGTGGCATTATGGATCGCCACTAGCAAGCATCTTTGGGACAGTAACAAAAAATAGCAGCAATGTGTCATTTGTCCAAGAATATGAAATACCGGTCTTAATTGAAACAGTAGACGATTTTATCTCAGATGCTAGCGATCCCAAAAAACCTACGATGTTTGTTTATTTTAAGTGATTGAAAAAGCGAATGCAGTTTTTTATAAGTGAAGTCTCGCCTATGCTGAAGACATAGGAGGGATCTTCACCTTTATGGAATAATTTTTCAAAGACAAAACAAAGCATGATAATACGTATCTGGTATGTTATCTTTCTTTTGAAGACTTCGATATTTGTGCCTTAATATAGTTAGGAGTTCTTCTGCCTTTGCCTGTGTTTCTAGACTATGAGAAAAACCTTTTAGTTCCATCGCACTTGAAAAAGCAACTCTTAATAAGGGAATCGAGTCGCATGCCTTTACAAGTTGCATTCCATATTTAATAAAGTTTATCATGTCACTAGGATTAAGAATAAGATGCGTTTCTAATCGAGCCAAGGCAAATGGAAATTCTACCACACTCTCATCTGTAGACACCACAGACTTGGTTAAACGTGCAAATTGTATTAGTTCATCACGTGTAGCTTCACTTGTGCAATCTGCTTCAAGTAAATGGTGAATGACTACAAGAGCCTGCTGTGGCCTACGAGTGTCAATAAATGCTTTTTTATAACAAACTAAAGCTTCGCTTAAATATCGCTGATAACAAGCTTTTACTTCTTTTAATGCAAGGGGGTCTACATCAGGAATAAATCGATTAAAATAACGAACAACGGTCAATTGTAACTTTTTCTTCATTAAGTCAGCTATAAGCAAATGGGCTATATTTGCTCGAGTAGTATGAACCATACCCATGATTTCATCATTAGACCCAAGATGTGTTCTCATCACTGTTGCAACAGCCTCTACTAGGCTTGGATTGCAATAAGTGCTCATTAAATTTGCTTTGCAATAAAGTGTGATATTAGCAGCATCTCTTTTAAAATACTCGTTATGCGAATTATCCATTAGTTCTACTATTAAATCATATTCGCCACTGTCATACAGTGCCTGCATTATTTTGGAGAGCTCTTTATGATTAAATCTTGAAATACCGCCTTGTGATTTATCAAATATCCATTCTCTTAATGAATCAGTAGCACTAACACTATCTTCTTTAATGTTGGTTTCTTGAAATAATTGCAGCCTAGCTTCCAGCTCGGTAGAAAATTTTTCCAAAGCAATAGGCTCTTGTCGCTCATCTGTGGATTCAGTAGAGTCTTTATGTAAGGTTTCTTCAAAAAGTTTTTTTGCAATGCGGATTGCAGTCTCCATATCAGATGGTGTTGCGGATAGTATACTGCTTACAACACGTGCTGATGTTGTTGCTGTAGTTCTGTTTGCCATGCTAGATGCTACCAGACGGACAAGGTTTCCTGTAGCTGCATCTATTCGCTCGGCTGAAAAAGGTGGCATGCCAAATGTAATGGAGTGCATATCAAAATCGATGTTATTTTCTGTAGATCCTTCAGCAGATGTTGTTATACCTGCAGAGTTTGTTGCATGTCGTATACGTGTTTGGGGAGAGGTGTTGATGTGTGAATGCGAATATTTGCCACTAGACTCCATGCATGGCGGTGCAGTTTTTCCCGGAACCGTTGACATATGACGCACCATATCAAACACCGGTAGCGTATATTGATCAACAATTCTTCTTCCTAATGTTCCAAAATGTCTATTACCTAAAATTTCCATTCTGAACGTCTTAGCAGCAAAAGCAACACGATTTGCCATAATAGCCTCTTTTAAAAAGATTAATCAAATTATTTGATTGCAGCAAGTATACTAAGAAGCTTTTATTAAGAAAATATAAACTAGATAATTGTTGCACTTCAACTTTAAATTGGCGTCTCTTAAGAAATTTGACTATAAGGTTAAGGAGTTTAGCAAAAAAACAATTGTTTTTTTTGATTGTACTTAACTGAATATCCTGCTTAGTGTGCTTTAATTTCTACCCAGGCATTTCTGACTTCTTGCTCTGGTACCAGGTATTTAAAAGAGACCAGATGCTCATGATTTTGCACTTGGTTAAGGATCTCAAAGTAAACATCTGGTTCATTAAGGAGGGGAAGTACTCGTGGATCTACTGGATACAGTGGTGTGCGCTGAAGATGGGGAGCTGCATTTTCTGGGATATAAAAATAGTTTAAAAAGGTATATACAAGATCTGGATGTTTGCAATGCTTAGGTATGGAAAAACTCTCTACTGTTATAAATGTTGTTTTTTCCGGTAGCACAAAGCCTATATCATTATTACTTGCTGCCACTTGTATAAAATAGGAGCTTTTAAATAACCCGAGTTGGCAATTTTTCGTGGCAAGAAGATATTTTGATCTATCATCTACATAAGCTTCTACCCATTGTTTTTGGTGTTTTAGAAGATCTGTGACTTCATGAAGCTGCTCTTTTGTTAGACATTCTACAGTACTTCCATAAAGATAAAGAGATGCTAAAAAGAACACATCAAAAGGATCTGGTATCATGGTAATTTTATAATCGCCTTTCTCATTTTTAAAGATGGGAGAAAAATCATCAAATGTTACATCTTTAAAAAAGTCTTTGTTATATCCCATTCCATATACTTCCCAAATATAGGGAAGGGAATAGCGATTACCCGGATCATGAGATTTATTAAGAACAAAAGGATAGATATGCTCTAGTCCATTGATTTTTGTTTTATCAATAGGGCTAATAGCCCCTTGGTCGATCAATATTTTTACTGCATAGTCAGAGGGAGTGATCAAGTCATAGTGGTTGTTGCTATTTGTCTTTAGCTTAATTAAAAGCTCTTCATTGGAGGTAAAGTAGCTTAATTTCACTTTTATGCCAGTCTCTTTTTCAAATTCTCTGATTTTGTTTACATCAAAGAAATCGGGCCAAGTAAAAACGTGAAGGGTCTTTCCATCATCTTTAATGAAAGAGGTTTTAGGTAAATATAGCGCAGCAAAAAAAACAAAAATCCAACATACGATGATCAACCTTTTCATTAAAACACCCTTGTTCTAACTTTTGGAGAGAAGAAAATCATGACAAGGGTACTTGTCAATATAAGCAATAGGGTCGCCAGGGCATTGACAACAGGGGATATGCCAAAGCGTAGAGATGATACAAGATAAATAGAGAGTGTCTGAAAGGAGGATCCTGAGCAAAAATAGGAGAGGATAAAATCATCAAAGGAGATCACAAATACTAATAGCCCACTTGCAATTAAAGCAGGGCGCATTAATGGAAGTATGATTTTTCTAAATGTTTGAAAGGACGTAGCGCCAAGATCCATGGAGGCTTCTTTTAACCTAGGATCGAGTTCACTGTAGCGTAAAAAGACAATAGGAATAACAAATCCAAGACCAAGTAGGGTGTGTCCAACAACGAGTGTATGAATACCAAGTGGAATATGGAGCATGGCAAAAAAAGAGATCAAACTCATGGCTAGTATCGTTTCAGGGATAATTAGGTTCCCATAAAAAAGAGGGATGAAATTGCTGATTTTCCCTCCATTGGCATGAAGAAAAATAAGAAGAGCTCCCATAGTAACAGACAATAGCGTAGCAAGAGAAGATACAATAAGCGAATTAAGAAAAGAGGTCCAAAGGTCTGGTTCTTGAAATAACTTTTGATACCATTGCAATGTAAAGTGATCCCAGCTTGCCGGAAAACCTCTTGAGTTAAAAGAAAAAACAATCAACACGGCAATGGGTATGTATAAAAAGAGATAAGTTAGTGTGGCTGCAATATAACCCTTCATCTTGCCCCCTTTATTAAAAATCGATTGATCAAACGAAATAAAAGAAACAGGCAGCCGGTTGTAAAAACAAGGCAAGAAACGCTTATCACAGTGAAGGCGATGCCAATAGAGGCCGTATGTTCTCCTAGTACGAATTGAGAAATAACATTTCCAACAAAATAATGTTTATCGCCACCCATTAATTCCGGAATAATAAATTCTCCAAAAGAGGGGATAAATACGAGAAAAAAACCACCGGAGATTGCTTTCATAGTAAGTGGTAGTAGCACCCTTCTGAATGTTTGCATTTGCGTTGCTCCCAAATCAAGCGAGGCTTCAATAAATGTCTTATTAAAGCGCTCTAAAGAGAAATAAATCGGTAGTACCATGAAAGGCAGATAATAATAAACCATCATGATCATGGTTGCAAAGGTGCTATTTAATATACGAAGAGGCTCATCAATAATACCAAGTCTTAAAAGAAAAAGATTAAGAAAACCTTCACGTTCTAAAACAAAGAACCAGGCATAGATATGCAATAGAAAATTGGTCCAAAACGGAACGATAAGTAAAAAAAGAAAAAGAGTTCTAAATTGCTTTGCCTGAAATGCCAGGAAGTGAGCTAAGGGAAATCCTATCATTAAACAAAGGATGGATGTAGCAAAAGCAATATATAGTGAGTTACCAATGATAGTAAGATAGGCGCCTTGAAATAGAGGAGCGAAATTTGTCGGAGAAAGGGAGCGGTTTACAGGATCAAAAATACTAGAGCAAATCAGCATAAAAATCGGGATATAAAAAAAGAACACCTGCCAAACAATTGCAGGTGCTCCAAGGGCAAAAGGAAGTTCACTTTTTATTGTTTGAAAAAAGTTTTTCCCAATATCAATTTTATCTTTAATTTTTGCTTTTTTAGAGAGATATTCTACTTTTGTTTTCATCATCTCTCCAAAATCACACAGTTTTCTTTTTGCCAGTAGAGGTAAACAGGATCGTCATAGTCGATGTTTTCTTGTGGAAAATGTTCTTCATTTTGCTCAAAAACTTGAACTTTATTTCCGCTTTCTAATTCTACGTTATATTGTGTGGATCTACCATGATAAACAATTGATCTTACAAGACCTTTTAGTCCATTGGAGAAGTTTTCTACAGGCACTTTTGAAATGTAGAGTTTTTCAGGTCGTATACTTAAAACGGCGCTCTTTCCCTCTACCATCCAGGATCTGTGGTGTGGTAGTAAAATACTAAAGGTGCCAAGTTCTGGTATAGATATTTTAGGATCTGTTTCCACATCGACCAAATGACCATGAAAAATATTGGTTGTTCCTACAAATTTAGTAACAAAGGAGGTAAGAGGGAATTCATAAATATCTTTTGGGCTACCAATTTGTTCGATATCTCCATCCGGGTTCATGATGGCGAGTTTATCTGCAACGGTCAGGGCTTCAAATTGATCGTGGGTTACGTATACAAAGGTGGTTTGAAGCTTATCTTGTAGATCGATCAATTCAATGAGCATTTTTTCTCTGAGTTGAAAATCTAGTGCAGCCAGTGGTTCATCTAGTAAAAGTACGGCAGGCTCATTAATAATGGCTCTTGCAAGGGCAACCCGTTGTTGTTGACCGCCCGAGAGTTCAGATGGGTATTTGTGGATATGTTTTTCTAAGTGAAATGCATGAAGAAGTCTTTCAACTTTTTCTTTGATAAACGCCTTCGACTGTTTTTTTATCACAAGACCATAAGCTACATTATCAAACACGGTAAGATGGGGAAATAAAGCATAGTTTTGAAAAACAATATTTACACTTCTCTCATTAATGGGGAGGTGGGTGACTTCTTTATTGCCGATGAAAATCTTGCCGGAGTCTACGGTTTCAAATCCCCCTATCAGCCGAAGCAGAGTAGTCTTACCACAGCCGCTAGGTCCTAGGAGAGCAAAAAACGTTCCAGAGGATATGGTTAGAGAAATATTCTCTAAAATGGTAACGCCATTTTTTATTTTTGTAACATTTTCTAAACGGATACTTCTCATTCTCTATAAAAACCCCCAAAAGTAGAGTTATTTTAACTTCTTCATGAATAATTCTCAATTAAGTGAAGGATATTTTACAATAAAATCACCAATATTTTTACAAGAATTTTTTTTAAGTTAAAACTTTAGTTCATTTTTTTTGTTAAAATTTTTTATGTAATTTGACACAAGAAAACCGCTGGATCTTGAGTCCTAATGCGTATAAACAATTTTGAGATAAACTGTTCAATCCGACTTACTCTCGACCGGATATCGACAGGTTTTAACGATTATGGCACTATCGCTCCTCTCACTTTGTTTAACCATAATCCGCAGGGTTCAAGACTGAGTCGGCATCTTGAAGTGCCTATTTCTGTCGTATCGTCTACGAATATTTCTAATCTCCTATTCGTAGTCTGGTGAAGTGCTTCCTGATCTTTCAGGAAGCCCCTAGATCTTTAGTCTAGGGGAGGCTCACCTAGATTTTTGAGAAAAATAAACTCAAATTATCTACGCACAGAGTATGCTCCGATTATGCGGGGTTATCAAGAAGATTTTTTCAAAATTGCTATAATTGAAGTAAGATGACTGACATACTCCCACGACTAAAGTCGGTGGGACTTTGAGGTTTGGGTCGTTCTTCCCACTATCCTTCTTGGGCGTGCCAGTCTAAGTAGATCCATTTTCGGTTCCATTTTTGTTGTAGTTGTCTGTTTAGGTGAAACGTAAAATAATAAGACCATAAATCCTAACATGTTAATTTATAGAAACTCAGGTTAAAAACTTAATTTTTCTGCAGGAAAAATAAGAGGAACTACTTTTCTTTTTTTTTCATTGCAAATAAAATCCTTTATAAGGATTTACTGGAGCTTGCGTATGAAAAAAACACAAAGGAATGATCTGTGTCCTTATGGAAGCAAAAAAAAATTTAAACGTTGCTGCTTGGATAAAACAACGAGTATTCCCTCTTTAGAAGTCGATAGAGAATGGCAAAATCTTCGAGAAATGGAAGGGAACTTATCGAGGGAAGTTTTTACATTTACTTCAGAGAAATGGGGAGCGGAAATTCTTGTTGATGGATGGGATGCCTTTTGCCTGGATATGGACTTGAAGAAGGATTCTCCTGATGGTGAACAGCTTTTCCCTGGCTGGTTCATTTTTCGATGGGTCCCTTTCGATTATTCTGAAAAGTGGAAGCACGTTGGTCGCAATGTCACATTAGCTGATTTTTACGTTCAAAAACATGGGTTGCAAGAATATGCATCGTTTCTTTCTGCAGTCGATCAAAACCCTTTTAGTTTTTTTCTTGTAGAAGATGTTATCCCATTTCGACGATTGATTTTGAAAGACCTGTTGCTAGAAAGAACTATTACTATTAAAGAAAGTGCAGGAGCATCTCAGGAATTAAAGGGGAAAGTAGTTTTTGCCAGGGTGATCTCTTGTGGAGATCAATCTATTCAAGTTGCATTTGGGACAACTCCTTTACCTGGGCGATATTCCTTAGAAGTTTTAGATATAAAAAAGGAAATCCTACAGCAAGAAAAAAAACTGACGCCGGCTATACTTTTAAAATATGATAATGATCTTAGAAAAGCCTATTTTGAATGGGCTGAATCTGCATATCAGTTACCTTGTATTAGAAATAACGAAGGTGATCCTATTGTCTTTTCTACACTTCATTACAAACTTGTATGCTCTCCAAAAATCGCCTTTGATAAGATAAGTTCTCTATGCAATGAGGAAAACCCCGCGGATATTCTTGAAGATGGAATATTCGATAAACAAGACGAATTATATTCTATTCAATTCCCATGGCTTGAAAATCGATCAACCAATCGTGTTTTGGGAGATATGAAAATTGAAGGAAGTAAGCTTCTTATTACTGTCAACTCTACTCAGCGCTCGAAAAAGATCCAACAGGAAATAGAGAAACGATTACCTGAGGCCAGTCTTGTAAAGGAGGATATAGAAACGCTTGATTTAGAAAATATAAAGAAAAAGAAACTACCAGCTCTCCCACAGCCCACTGCTAGGGAAAAAGAAATGTTGAGGGCTCATATCAAAGATTATTATATTCAATGGCTTGATATTCCTCTTCCTGCTTTAAAGGGAAAAACACCACGCCAAGCGGCAAAAACAACAGAGGGTCGTGAAAGGCTAGAACTTCTTTTATTTGATTTTGAAAGCAATAATCCGCAGGATGATGATCCTCTTCGAATAGATATTCAAAGTCTTCGCCATGAACTTGGACTCAATAGATAAAAGGATATAGTTATCATACCATGAAAGGAAAGCAAGTAGTTATTAAGCTGCTTGCTTTTTTCTTGTTTTTTTTGAAAAATAATGGCGCGCAACATATGGTGGTTTAGTTTAGGAGAATACAATGCAGCAAAAAAAAGTGGTCATTATCGGTTCTGGTCCTGCTGGTCATACAGCTGCTTTATATGCAGCAAGAGCAAATTTAGAGCCTTTGATGTTCGAGGGTTTTTATGCAGGACTAGCCGGTGGCCAATTAATGACAACAACGGAAGTGGAAAACTATCCCGGTTTCCCAAGTGGAATTACAGGTCCTGATTTGATGATTGCAATGAGGTCCCAATCTGTTAAATTTGGTACAAAAATCCTCAAAGAAGATGTCAAAGAAGTAGATCTTTCTCAAGAGCTTTTTCGCATTAAGGGAACAAAGACAGAGGTGTATACTCATGCACTTATCATTGCTACAGGGGCTACAGCAAAAAGGCTCGATATTGAAGGAACAAGAGATGGTGAATTTTGGCAGAAAGGTGTTACTGCTTGCGCTGTTTGTGATGGAGCAATGCCTATTTTTAGAAATAAAGAGCTATATGTAGTAGGCGGTGGGGATACCGCTATGGAAGAAGCTCTGTTTTTGACAAAGTTTGGCAGTATGGTATACATCGTTCATCGTAGAGATGAATTTAGAGCCTCCAAAATCATGGCAGCGCGCGTATTGAAGCATCCCAAGATAAAAGTTGTCTGGAATCATGTAGTAGCAAAAGTAGAGGGTAATCAAGTGGTAGAATCTGTTACTATCGAGGATGTAAATACAAAAAAAAGAGAGCAAAGAAGTGCAGCTGGTCTTTTTTTTGCAATTGGCCATGAGCCAAATACCGGGTTCTTAAAAGGACAAATCAAATTAACAGATCATGGTTATATTGTGATAGACCCTGCTACGTCACACACTTCTAAAGAAGGTGTCTTTGCTGCAGGCGATGTGCATGATGCCCGCTATAAGCAGGCCGTCACTGCTGCAGGGGCTGGTTGTAAAGCGGCGCTTGATGCAGAAAAATATTTAGCAGAAAAAGGGTTTCTGGATTGATAAGAATATATACCCTGTTAATTATTTGTAGTATTTACCATCTTTGCGCTTTCGATCAAAGACCTTGGATTGATGAGCCATATCTCTTTGATCTACGGCCATCGTTTTCTTTGAGTTATTTTCCCTCCGTTGCAAATGCAAATCAATTAGACTTTCACTCCTTAAATGAAGATATCAACATCAATCTAGGTGTTGCTACCATGTCGGGTTGTGATATTCAGGCAGAAATAGAGGCTTTTAATAGTAGAATGAAAGTCTTCAATGTAGAAAGCATTGGCGTGCAAGTTCGTAAACTGCTTTTTGATGATATAGAAGGGGATTTATTCAGCTGGATCATAGGACTTAATTATCGGGTAGTTCCCCATTATCGGTTAGAAGATGTTGCCATGCCATATCATTATGTCAGCAACGTTGAAGCTGTAACATCAATGGGTAAGGAGTTTTCTAAAGGACCTTATTGGATTTATCATATTTATTCCATGCTCGCAGCGGGTATTGCAAACAAAGGCAGCCCTTGGATGAAAGTAGATTTTTATGGGGAAGGGCTCATCCAGGACCGGCATGAATGGGATGTCTTCCTTAAGACATATTTTGGTTTTGGCAATAAGAACATCATCAACATTAATAAATTTGATGGCTACTATGATGTTGCTCATCATAGTATAGATTTAGGAGCGGGATATCGTTATCATTTTGTCTTATATGGGTCTCTTGGTATAAACGCCCTTTATCGATTATATGCCCATGCTTACCCGAGTCATTTATTTGCTGTGACAATAGACTATTGTTTCCCATTTTCTGTTTTCTAAAAAACAGATAAAAAAATATTTTGATAAAAAAAATTTTACTATATAATATCTTTCCTTACCAAAAGGAGAGAGCATGTCGTCAGTAATATCACTTGGTTCTTTATCAGAAGAAGAGGGCGCTTATATATGCCCACTATCGAAATCATTGTTGAAAGATCCGGTACAAATCCATCCTTGTAACCATATCGTTTCTAGAGAGTCATTGGAGAAATTAAGTGTGATACATTGTCCTCTGTGTAGTAAGAAGATGATCGGATATGGACGTAGCATTGAATTGGAGTGCAGGATAGATGCTTTTGTAAGAAAAAAAATGAAAATATCAGACCCCCCCCCATTTCCGACAGATTACATGGACTCACTAATATATCTTACAAATGTTTATGGGATAGATGGTGTGCATGTATTTTCATCCAGGAACCAGCCTTACCGTTTTATGAGTGAACACAGGCAACATAAAGTGCTTGCTGGCATAAGAGCCTTGGTAAGCAAGGTATTTGTTTTTCTTGTATTCACAGGAATAATCTATTTCATATTTTGGTATTATCAAACGTCATGCTTCAAACTCACGCATCCATGGGTGAGATAAGATGCCTGATTCATGGAACAATCACATCCCGCTAAGTTGCGATTCTATTGCAGCTATTTCCGTCTGCATGGCCGTATATTTCTCCCCGTAGGGATCAAAATTCATATAATTCTCAATGCCATTACACAAGTGCATTATAGACATGGAAACACTCACCCCAAAAATGCTGGGATTTGCAAGAATAGTTGCATTAAGCGCTTCTATCTGACTGTTCATGGTGCTTGTATTATCTGGATTCACTCCATTTTGATTCATAGAAGTCAATGTAGCACTTATCTCAGTCAACTCTGTTATAGCCTCCTGAGCCGGACCTGATGGTGTCAGATCTCCTCTGATGTAATTGGATCCTCCTACCGGTGGTATATGCATATAATTATGTCCTTTTTTTACAGTTTATTACATCTGTAGTAAACAGATTAATTTGGTTATCTAAAAATATTAATGCAGCCTGATTAGGGGTGGATATGTATTGCACTACCGCATGCATGTGTGCAAAAACAAAATCCAATTGTTGATGGTCTTTTATCGCGGCCACTGATGGTTTGGACGAGTGAAAGGAGTTTTCCCACTGTTTTGATGGAATAGCCATAAAAACCTCCTTGTTAATAATAAAATTATCTTACAACTTTATTTGTACAGTATTTAAAAATTAATAATAAGACTTAATTTGAAATTAACGGAAATTGTTTGCAAACAACTTAAAATCAAATAAAAACAATTGTATAAAATATTCTATAATCTTTATGAATTTGGAGAAAAAAGAGGTATATTGGAGTTTTAGAGAATTTTCCTGCGAAGAGGCAATCTTTGTAAGCTAGCTGCACTTGTTTTATTGTAAGTTTTTTAATATTAAGCAGATACAATAGCTACAGCAACAGCGTAGCTGTTACAATGACTAATAGATAACATGATATGATAGTTAGATAGGCGGGCTATTGGCTGCCCTTCTTCATTAGGTAATATTTCGATGTCTTTCCATGATAAATGTTTACCAAAGCCAGAGCCAATTGCCTTTGCAATCGATTCTTTTGCAGCAAATCTGCCGGCAAAATGTTTTTCCGGATTTTTATGTTGCCGGCAATAAGCGATCTCTTTTGGGGTAAATAGGCGGGATAGAAACTTATCGCCATGTTCTTTGATGGATGCATGGATTCTTTCTATTTCAATGATATCAGTGCCGATACCAACAATGGTCTGATTATTGTTCTTCATCCTCGTACCCGGAAAAATCACCCTCTTTATATTCATAATCAAGAGCATTACAGAAGATCATTCTACCGGAGGAGGTGTGCTTTACAGAAAGCACTTGTACTTCGATCGCTTGTCCTATGTAATCGCCACCGCCATTGATAACCACCATCGTTCCATCTTCCAGATATCCCACACCTTGGTTTGGCTCTTTTCCAAAGCGTTGTACTTTGATTTTGATGTATTCGCCTGTTTGCATGAGTGGTTTTAATGCGTTGGACAGAGAATGCATATTGATCACTTTTACACCTTCAATCGATGCAATTTGTACTCTACTAATATCTGCAGTGAGAATATTGGAGTCGATTAACCTCGCTAGTCTAATCAGTTTGCTCGTTGAATCCCTTACATCAGGGAAATCGGTGTCATTATATCTAAGGTGTAAATTAGGGATGCCTTCTAATTTTTTGAGGGTATCAAGAGCTCTCTTTGCTTTATTTTTTGCATGCTCATCAAGCGATTCTGCCTGTGAGTATAGCTCTTTCATAATAAATCTTGGAATAATGATGCTATGATCAAATATTCCTGTGGAGCAAAGATCGATAATTCTAGTGTCTGCTAAAACAGATAAATCAAGTAAAAGATCTTTTTTCTTTTGCGCAGTAGGAGAAAATTTGACAAAGGGAATACTCACATATAGTTCATCAGCACTTCTTAATATCATCATCGTACCAAGATAGATGCCAAATAAGAATAGGATGATTTTCGAGATCTCAATGGTATTAACAGATAAAACAAAAGAAGAAGTAGAGATTTGTAAGATAGCATCAAATACTAAAACAAGCCCCTCTCCCATGAGGTATCCAATAAAAATACCGATGATAGCAATGTTGAATGATCGCAGGTTAAAACGACGAAATAATATATCAAATCCAAATAGACAGAGAGAAAATATACAGCCACCAATGACTCCTACAAAAAAATCCCGAGCAAAAGGGCCTGCGGCATTTGTAACAGAGTAGGCAGTAATAAGACAGATGCTTATGATGGCAAAAAATATACGAGTGAAAACTAAAGAAAGATTCATAGTATGTTTCCCTTCCTTTTATTTATTAAATTTTTTTTTATCAGTAAAAACCCATCATGTCATGGTGGTCAATATTTGGCAAATAGTATCCACTGCCTGTTTTTACTTAGCACAAAAAAGAAAAACAACTGTATTACATGACTGTGCAACAAGAGCCTTTTGTTGCAGGAGATGGAGCTCTATGTGTAGCAACAACCCTTGTTATTTCAAATAAATATTAATACAAAGAAAAGAAGAGAGAGTGTGTTATGTATGCCACTAAATACTAGCAGCATACACAACGACTGCTAGTTAGAACCCAAGTCCAATACTAATCTCGTAAATCAGATTGTTTATTGGGCTTGCAGATTGATAAATAGGAATAAGTGGTTTTGCACAATCAAATTGAACAAAAGAGGACAGATGTTTTGATTCGATTGCATATCCAATCAAACCATTTGCCATTAATCCAACAAATTCCTGCTTACTATCACCTTCACGATAGACATTAGCTCCTAATGAACTACCAATGCCGGCATATAGCTGGTTTTGATCACTAGCTTCTAAAAAGCGAAGATAAGTGATTCTTGGTAGAGAATAAGAATAAGCAAAAGAGTGAGCGTCCTCAGATGATACCATTCCAGAAAAGTTAGTGGAAATATCGATACCATGCCCATTCATTAACGCTCGTTTTCCATAAGTTACAGATGGAGCAACTGTATAGTTATTCCCTGTTGGAAGAGCGCTTACACCAAGCCTTGCATAAGTAGATTCATTTAGAATTTTAGATGTCTCATCTGCAAAGCCACAAACGGACATTATTGCAGCGCAAATAATAAAAGATGCTGTTTTCATTAGTTTCTCCTTATTGAAAACGAGAATAGAATTGATTTTATGAGTCAAAAATTATTAAATTCAATTAAATTAAATAGTTTACTTTTACAGCTAATCGAAAAAGTTAATCTCTATTATGTTTTACGCTTGTTTTTTGAAAAAAAATCAACACTCATTTATATTAAAAAAAACAACCCGAGGATGTATGCATCGCAGTGTAGCAATGATATTAGCGTCGATTTTATGGCTCACCATAGGATCTTTATTACTTGTTAAAGGATTAAATATGGTTAATGTGCTAGCCACCTGGCAAGCTCATGCCCCATTACTTTCTTGGTTTTATCAACATCAGCAAAAAGAAATGCACGCTCCGTTAATGCTGGTTTTTCTTGGGGTGTTTCTTGGTTTTATCAAAGGGAATACTGTTTTTCGCAAGATGGTAAGAAAAAATGTATATCGATTAAAGCAAATGCAAAGAGTAAAAGTGATGCAAATATTTCCACGAGCTACATGGATAATCATGGCATCGATGATGTTTCTTGGATTCCTGTTTAAATTACTCCCGATTCCATTAGATGTCAGAGCTGTTATCTTAATCGCTGTTGGATCTGCGCTTATTCAAGGCGCTATTTTCTATTTAAGATGTTTAGTTGAAACACATCAGCGTGCTTAAGTGGATCAATTCTTCGTGTGGGACCCTAACAAAACAGCGCTTGTGATTCCTGTTATTAACTACCCAATAGCTTGGTATGGTGTTTTATTTGCTTTTGGTTTCTTTATTGGACTGATGTTATTTGTTTATTTGCTATACCGATTTTTATTATTAAGACCTTTTTTTTTAGAAAAAGATCTTAAATGGAAAGAAGTAAAAGCAAGCAATGAGTTTTTTCAAGGAACAAAACAAGAAACCATTCAATATTTAAATGATCTGATCTCTAAAAAGATAGAAGAAGTCGTTTACCTGAATTCCCGCGCTTTTTTATTTTTGAAAAAAAGGGTAGATGAAAAAAGGGTAATGCTTGCCTATCGCAGACTTATGTTAGAAAAAGATTATCCTACATTATTTCTCACATTAAAAGAAAAAGCACGATTATTTGGCGATAGTCTTGTGTTATATGCAGTCGTGGGTACTGTGATTGGCTCTAGGCTTGGACATATTCTTTTTTATGAGCAAATCGGAGAGTATTTACAAGATCCTTTTCGTATTTTCATGATATGGGAAGGAGGTCTTGCTAGTCATGGTGGTATAGCAGGGGTACTAGTCTCTCTTATTTTGTTTTATCGCAAACATAAAGAGGACATTCCTTCGTTTCATTGGATATCTCTCCTTGATTTGATGGTTATTCCCAGTTGTTTTATTGCTACATGTATTCGCCTTGGCAATTTTATCAACCAAGAGATTTTAGGAATCCCGACTCATATGCCATGGTCGGTTGTTTTTCTTCATCCTATTGATGGGTCAGCCCCTATACCAAGACATCCGGTGCAGTTATATGAGGCCTTTTTCTATCTTTTTATGCTTTTTTATTTACATGTTCTTTTCAGGAAAAAATTTGCACATTTATCTATTGGACTTTTATCGGGAAATTTTTTCTTTTTTACGTTTGTTTTTAGATTTTTTATTGAGTTCTTTAAAGAAAGGGAGGATGTTTTATTACAATCATTCCCTTTGCTTATGGGACAGGTACTTAGCTTGCCGTTTATTTTATTTGGGCTCTATCTGTATATAAAAGGTCAAAAATTAACGCTTATGGAGAAGAAATAAGCTTTGTTGTAGTCCATATATTATTTTGATAGGTAACATGTATAGGTGTGCAATTATCGATCACTCTTCCCTCGTTGATATTCATTAAATAGCACATGGCATAATATACGCCACCATGGGACACAATCAATACAGGTGATGGGAAAGAAAGAGATTTATTGATTCCAATTTCTACTTGCCGGATGAATCGTTTTGTTTCATCCGAAATTTGATCTAGCGGCTTAGTATCTAATTCAAGCAGTTCCTGCCATACTAGATAAGAACATTCTCCAAGGTGATCTATTTCATATTGTGCAGCCGTCAAATTGGAGGAAATGATCCTATTTGTTTCTTTTGCTCTTTCAAAAGGACTTACGCAAATGGCTTTGATTGGTAAAGAAGTGATAATGGGCTGTATACGACGCGCTTGTTCTTTACCAAGATCCGTTAGCGTAAGATGAGGAGGATGGTCCGCTTGAACATCTTCTGCATTATAAGCAGTCTGTCCATGTCTGACAAAGTAAAAATCTTTTTTATAAAAAGGCATTAGTTATTCCATCACCGCTCTGAATAAAAGCTACATTGTTCCGAGTCTGTTGCATTCAGCAACCTTATTTGTTTTTATCATAATAACAGATCAATGATTTTTCTAAAAAACTTAACCCAAGTTCGCCGAGTTCCTCTATATTGATCTTAAATTCTCGATCATAATTTCTTGTACTCATAGATAATCCTCCTAAAATTATTTTTTAATTTTTCGGATTCTATGTGTCTAGTAAATTATAGCAAGATCAGTCAGGTAATTTTGCAAAAGCAAGAAGTAGGGGCGCATTGGCCGGAAGTGAAAAGTCCATATGTGTTTCCAGGATATAATAAATCCACAAAGCACACATTTATAACGAATTTCTTGTCAAAAGAGTTCAAAAATTTTCATGCAAATTCCCTGCAAGATGGAACTAGTATGGTTCATTTCATAGATTCACATTATTTAAAATATTGTCTTATCAATCTAAAATTCTTGACAGTCTATAAGAATTAATTCAAAATTCACGATAAAATAAGCCATAGTTTAAGGCCTGTGAGTTGTTAAGTATCAATCAGGTATCCTATGTGTTATTTATGGATACGGAACTGATCTTTGGAAAAGTAAAAATGAGGAGAAATCATGACGCTCAGTGAAAAAGCTATAGACTTCCTAGAGGAGCACATTCCGGAACTCGCTGAGGTAGCATTTAAGCAGGCATACTGGAGTGCATTAGCATCTGGTAGTAGTGTGCTCGCATCTGACGATGGAAACCTTGTGGAAATATTTCCGGATGGGACACGAAAATTTATTAAAAAGCTTCCACAATCTACACGAGTGACCCCTGGTCAGAAGCTGGAAATTTTATGAGGAAAGAGATCCCACGTCTTCGTATGTTTGCAGGCCCAAACGGATCAGGTAAGAGTACTCTCAAATCTATGATTCGCCAAGAATTACTTGGGATTTACGTTAATCCTGATGAGATAGAGAAGAAAATTCGTGAATATGATTTCTTAGATCTCGAAGCCTATGGAATCACGACCAATAAACAAGAAGTGTTGGATTTCTTTACCAAATCAGCTCTCTTAAAAGAAAAAAGTTCACTGGATGATCTGCACTCTCTTCGTTTTAATGATGGAAAACTTATTTTCAGAGACGTAATGCCCAATCCCTATTTTCCTTCGGTAGTATCAGACTTTCTCTATAATAAGCTTATTGCATCCGGGAAATCTTTTACCTTTGAAACTGTAATGTCATTTTCAAGTAAAATAGACCTATTGCGGAAAGCTCAAGATAAAGGTTATCGTACCTATCTCTATTATATAGCTACCGAGGATCCTGACATCAATATCTCACGCGTCCACCATCGAGTGAAAATGGGAGGACATCCTGTTCCAAAAGATAAGATTGTAAGTCGTTATAAAAGATCTCTTGATTTACTAATGGATGCTGTTCAATCTACGCATCGTGCTTACATCTTTGACAACTCGGTCGCAGACACTCCTCTTTGGTTGGCAGAAATCACTAATGGCAAGACGCTGGAAATGAAAACAGCCCACATGCCTACATGGTTTAAAAAAGCTTTGTGGGATAAATTTCGCTCTGAAGCGATTCTAAGTTGATCTGAATATCCAGTTGCTCCTGCTATTTATTTGGGTATTTGGTTCTATTACAACAATAGACTTCTTGCGTAACTCCATTCGGCCGTTTAAGTCGCCATTTTTGGCAGATTTTTGTCCTTACTCGTTCTCTACCCTTTGGGTATGTCTTCCTTGCTCGGTACAAAAATCTGCAGAAAAATCATCGATTTCTCCAGCCA
>JACRBE010000006.1 GCA_016213235.1 Chlamydiales bacterium
AGGGCGTCTCTATAAAAAGTTGTGTATATCCTGCATGAACTTGCGCTATTATTTGCCTGGCAAGCGTTTTTAGCTGCTGCTCTTCATATGGAAAATAGCCGTGAAAGGTAAATGCCTGGCCGGAGAGTCCACTTTGAATGAGTGCAAATAACACAGAGCTCGGCCCCGGCAGGATGTCTATTTTCATATGATGCTTTTTAGCAAAATTTATGACTTTTGCGCCAGGATCTGCAATAATAGGCATGCCTGCATCAGAAACAAGCCCCCAATTGCCAGGAGTGGTTTTTATCGTCTCTAGCAACGCTTTTAACTCGTCTGGTGTTGTATGTTCGTTAAGTAAAAGGATGTTGATCTTATGTACATCAACACCAAGTTTCTTTAAGTACTGGATCGTCTCTTTTTTACTCTCTCCAACAATACCCACTAACGAAGTGACAATATCTGATATTTCTTTTGGCAAATATCGAAATATGGATGAGGTTTGTGATAACAAATTGGGTAATATAAATAGTTTATGTGTCATTGTATATTTTCGCTGTGGCTTCTCGCTATTTTGCATGATAAAACATCCAGAAGATCTTTACTTTTCATGCTGCCTTGCCTTGCCATATACTCTACATGATAAAGCTCTGTAAGCGCCCTTAAAAAAAAGTTTTTTGGCAGTTTGGAAAACGTTTGTTTATATTTTGCGATCAAAGATTCATGGATGGCAGCCCCTTTTAAGTAGGATTCGTTGTTTTCTAGTATTGCTAAAGCTAAGTAAATGCGGTTTCTAATCTGGGTAGTAATAAGATAAAACTCTTGTTGATCTATTTCTATAGATCCAAGCTGTTTTGTGCTAAGTAATATGTGGTCTGCTATCTGCCAAATCTTATCTTGCTTTTGCAACTCTAAAGAAGGATGAAAGATGATCCTTTTTTCGCCGTGCATCAGCAAACACAGTTTTTCCACTTCTGCTTTAAGGAGTGATATATCAAGACCAATACAATCGATCATTTTAGAGGCATCTTCGCTTGCCAGTATTTTACTGTTTTTTTTTGCAAAAAGAGTCAGTTTTTCAATGATCCTCTTTCTTTTATCCCATGGTTTTTCTTTGCTAAGGTCCAGTATCAGGATCTTATCTTTTAAAGCATTTAACTCTTTTGTCTTAAAAGCTGATGATTCTGACGAGAAAACAACGAACTGCGTAGCATCAAGTTTTTCTAGTTGAAGTAAAAAGGTGTCTATATCTTTAGAGCCGCACTCATCAAGATGATGCAAGACAAAACATCGCCTTGCTGCAAATAGATCAATCGATTGCATTTCTAAAAAAACACTTTCAAGTCCTTCTTCACTTGGATAAACATTTTTCTTCTCTATAGCGGGATGTTTTTTATTTAATATAGAGACTAGATCATGCACAAGATCCCTTCGATCCTCTCTATCAGGTCCAATAATACAAAAAAGATGCTCATGAAAATCATGAAAAGAAGATAACTGCTTAAAAAATGTATCCGTAGAATATAGTCTCATATTATCCGATTATGCCAAAGTTTGTTCTTTTATTTTAAGGAAATTAACAATATATTTTTTCTTCTAATAAAAGGATCTGACTTATGGAATCGACAGCGACAAATCTTACCATCTTAGCTCTTAAAGAGACATGGGATGATGTTATTATCCATGAAGACTTTACTTATACAGATAAATCTACTGCTGTTTGGCTCTCAAGAGCTGCCTGTGTTCTGTCCTGCGGGTGCCTTACACCCTCCTACAACCCTTGGGTAGTAGTCGCAGAAAGAATCGTAGATTTTTTAACTGCAAATCCATCTTTTCTTCTTCTTCCAACCAATTGCCCCATACTGGTAAGATTAAGTGATCATCTGACAGAAATGTCTCACCAACGCTATCAACGCTATCATCACAGGGCAATTGCTTATACGACGGAAGCTTTGCGGGCCATCGATGCTGCACTTGCCTATCCCATTTGCGCGGAAGATCCTGATGCAACCCTCCGCCTGTTGCTTTCCTGCATCTCGTACAGCTATAACGGAAGATCCCATATTTCTATTTCACAGTTGGACAATCATATAGATCACATGAATGACATGATGGAGGCTTACTCTACCATCTTCCCGATATTAAAAGATTTTAATCAAATGGTGCTTCGCCTCGTTATTTGTACCTGTTATATAGAAAACACATTTTCAACTCCCCTTATCTCCTACTGTCCCGAAGAGAATTTCTCTTTTATGTTTGATAATCTGTGGAAGAAACCGCTACCAACCTCTTTTTCGCTCACCAAACACAATAACATCAGAACTGTCACCTCACAACTCAGTGGCGATTCCGCTCTTTTTCATCAATTAATGACTATTATTGGCCCCACTTTCACCACTCCGAGAGCTCTAACCTATCTCATGCTAAACATTCCAAAAACAAATAAACTTCCCCTATTTAACATAGACACCCCTCCTGCGATTCGAATTCACTGCTCTGCTATTTATGACATTTTAAAATGTTATATGAATACGACCCCCTCTCTTTTTACAGATCTACCATCAACAAGACTCTTCTTTACCTATTTTTATATGCGTCCCTATTATACCGACGATGCCATGATAGACTGCCCGCCTGCTTTAGCTCGCTTTCTTTCTTATTTACTTGACATTCCTTCCATGGAATCTTCCTCCTACACTCTTCGAGAGTTTTTTATTAGATTATCTAATAATAACACTTTATTTTATCAAATGGAGGAAGAAATAGGGTTGAACAAAGAGGGCACTTATTGGGTTGATTATCTCATACTCTCTCTTATTTCTTCTCATTGGCAGGTCTACTTTGACCGCGATACTCCAAATACCAAGACTCTTCTTGAGTGCATTAATGCTCATATCATTACATGCTTGGAGACCCCACTATCCACTGAAGCTATTGACCCTGTTTTTTTTCGATTATTTTGTATGTATCATTATCTCTATAAATACTCCACTACCCCACTGAGAGTAAGCTGCTCTCCCAACATAGCAGCCCTTATTTTTCGCGCCTTATGGAAACGGGATGAACACACCCCTTTTCCTCATATTACGACTGTTCGGGAGTTGTTTGTTGTTTTAACAGGTAATGAGTCTTTGTTTACTCGACTAGAAGATCACTATCAAATAGTCTCATCAACTAGAAGACACACCGCGTAAAAACAATACTTTATTGCACAACCTTTCTTTATCTTCCCCTTTTTTTGTTTAAGCATTGACTTTTTCCAGCTTTACATCGTATGATCTCACCCATTTTTACGGTGAAATATATGAAAAAAACTACAAAAACAGCTCCTGTTACAAAAAAAACTATAGCCCCTAAGAAAAGAATTCACACTGCTGAAGGGTGGCTCAGACTGAAAAAACGAGCTTTACTTACAAAAAAAGCTTGATGTCCAGCAGCTTTACAGATAATTTTCTTTCTTCCTGATCTTTTTTTTGCTATTTTTAATCGTGATTTTTATTTGGAGAAAAAAATATGTTAAACATTGACTTGCGCGGTAAAAAAGTTTTTGTTGCAGGCGTTGGAGATGACCAAGGTTATGGGTGGGCTATTGCAAAAAAACTATTTGAAGCTGGAGCCACTATTTATATTGGAACATGGGCTCCAATCTTAAACATTTTTGAAACCTCCTGGAAAATGGGGAAATTTGATGAGTCTAGAAAATGTGCTGACGGCTCATTATTTGACATAAAAAAAATATATCCTATTGATGCAACCTTTGACTATCCTGCAGATGTTCCGGAAGATATAAAAGAAAACAAACGCTATAAGACCCTGTCTCATTACACCATTAGCGAAGTAGCGGCCTTAATAAAACAAGAAGTCGGCTCTATTGACATTTTAGTACACTCTCTTGCTAACGGACCTGAAGTAAAAAAGCCTCTACTTGAAACATCTAGAGGCGGTTACCTTGCTGCCATATCTTCCTCATCCTACTCTTTTATTGGCCTGCTCCAACATTTTGCCCCTTTAATGCCTGAAGATGGATCTGCCATTAACTTGACCTATATTGCCTCAGAAAAGGTAATACCCGGCTACGGAGGAGGAATGAGCTCTGCAAAAGCAGCGCTTGAGAGCGACACGCGTACCCTCGCTTTTGAATCGGGACGAAAATATAATATACGAGTTAACTCCATATCAGCAGGTCCTTGGAAATCTAGGGCTGCAAAAGCAATCGGGTTCATTGATTCGATGATCTCTTATTCTAAAGCAAACTCTCCACTCACAAGAGATTTGAGTTCCGATGACGTTGGCAATGCCGCAGCATTTTTATCTTCTCGCGCTGCAAGTGCTATTACCGGCGTTGTGCTTTATGTAGATAATGGGCTTCATGTGATGGGAATGGCTATTGACTCTCCTTCTCTTCATGCAGCAGATTAATCGTCATCTTTCCCTTTAAGATCTCTGTTCGTTTTGTAAACCGAACAGAGATCACCCAATCTGTTCCAAGAAACGGACTGTCACTATTTTCGCACGGCCTAGACCCAAAAGACAAACTTCCAAAGAAAAGACCAGATCCCTCCTCTATCTGGAACTGAATAGATAATAAAACATCTTTCATTATGATAGAAACCTTATCATGGATAGAAAATGCAGAGGCTCGTTTATTATTTATCAACACCTTTACCTGTTCATCTTTTGTTAAAAAGAGCTTGATTTCCTCTTCTTCTTCAGACGGAGCCAGTAAGGTAAACATCATCTCTATTTTATCGTATGCAATCGTTGCACTTGCGGAAAACAACCCTGGGAAAAGCGCTAGATTAATGCCATTTTCTGTAAGTATTCGTAGTAAATGGAGCCCCTCATTTTTTTGTACACTTTCAGGTACCTTATAGTGTTTTAGCAAATGAATACGGCTCTTACCGATGACTCGATAGCACCACTCGTAGTCTTGGTAGACAATAGAGTTTTGTTGCACTGCTATAAGCGGCTTTATTGCAAGAGCATTGATCAGTGGCGTATAGAAAAGTAATGTAGATTCTTGCAGGCGATCAAAAAAAACAGCCTCTAGCAAGCTTGTTATAGGTCTTCCTTTGTCATATTTTTCCTTAATAAGCGGTCCAATATAAAGCCTTTCTTTGCTATCTAAATACTGTGATAAAACCTCATAAAACAGATGAAATTGCTTTTCATAGGGGGTATCAAGCAGGAGTTGAAATATCAGGAAGTAATGACTCAACTCTGTTGACGATCCAATAGATGGCAGTTCAAATATGCCCTTACTGATCTCTTTTCCATCAACGATATGGTTTGCAATGCCAATCATCACCATTGCTAAAGGCGGTAATCGATCCTGTGCCTGTATATTATTTAGTGCATGAAGAAGTTTTTTGAGTGATATGGAAAACTTTTCTTTAATGGCAGCGCTAAATAACGAATAGTAATATCGATATAGTAGTAACAATGGCACTAATAACAAGCTACTAGAATAATATCTTGGCTCACGAGAAAACAGGTGGAGATAAACAGGAAAAAGTCCTCCTTCTTGTTGAAATCCCAGTATATGAGTCAGCCTCTCTTCTGCCTCTTTAATCATATCTAATTGGTGCAACCGAAATAGAGCTACCACATAACAAAGATTTTCAAAAATGGGGATGGTTGATCTGCTCGCTGGATCTTCTGCACAAAAATGAATCCATTTTGTATGAGGGTCTTTGTATTGCTCAAAAAACTGAGTAGCGGCGCAGATCCATTTTTCTTTTTCCGAAATATCTTGTTTTAACATCTTGCTATAGCCTGTTTTAATGCTGTGATGATATTGCTATTCTTATCTACTATGATGCTATTTACTTTCAGAGCATCCGGCGCTGAGTGCATAGCAATAAACACATCTGATTTAGATCGCAGTGGTAAATCATTATTATCATCGCCTGCGGCAATGATAGGGCCTTTGTTCTTTGTGTAGCGACAAATCAAATCGAGTGCACTGCCCTTGTCCACCTCTTGCGCCGTAATAAGAGCAAGATATTGAGAGGAATCGATTACATCTTTGATAATAAAACAACTTACTTCCTCTTCAAGTAGGGCTTGATTTATTTTTTCCATATCTTTAAGCGACCCAAAACACTTAATCATAGGAAACACAAAATCTTTATCTGCTTGAAAGTCATCCACCACTTGCCAATCTTCTCTGGTAAGTTTTTTTAATTTAGATAGATAATCTTTGCCATTACTTGAAAAACGAGACTCCCGATAAATGCAACAATCACCCCTCTCCAATCCCGCATAAATGATATAATCTTCTTTGATATCTTGGTAGATACTATCCAGGCGCTTAATAATCGCACTACCTAAATAGCGCTGAAAAAGTCGTTTTTTTTTCTGGCATCGATAAAATGTCTGCCCCA
>JACRBE010000005.1 GCA_016213235.1 Chlamydiales bacterium
AATCTCCTCATTATCGATTGCTTGTAAAACGTCGGAATCAAGCTTTGCAAGTTGTGTTCCACTTAATTTGCGAATTACTTCCAAATCTTCTATACGCAATAATTTTACCTGTTCTTCCGATAAGTGCTTGTATTGATTATCTGTAATAGCGCCAAAACACGTTTTCGGTAATCGCCGGATTAATTCTTCATCCTCCATAGACGTAATTTGCTTATCACTTAAATATGCTAATTGCTCATCTGTCAGTAGTGTCAATAGAGCATCATCTGGTATTTTCTGAATGATCTCCTCATCATCGATTGCTTGTAAAACGTCGGAATCAAGCTTTGCAAGTTGTGTTCCACTTAATTTGCGAATTACTTCCAAATCTTCTATACGCAATAATTTTACTTGCTCTTGTGTTATGTGTCTTATTTGTTCTTGAGCCATGTGCTTCATTTGCTCTAATGTAAAATGTGGCACGCACTCTTGCGGTAGCCTTTGCAATAAAGGGAAATCTACAACAACTGATTGCACCTGGCTGGGAGATAAACACTTCAAACTCCTTTGATTAAGCAAAGATAAACATGGTGGTGGCAATCTTACAATAAGCTCTTCGGTAACAATTTGTTGAAAACGTTTTTTTACTTTCACTGCAAACATAGAATCTGCTTGTGCTGCAATGATATGCTCCCATTGCGCATCCGACGCATATGCAAGTTGATTGTCAGAAAGACCTAAAAGGAGACTCGGATCCATCAGCCCCAAATGAGGGGTCATTTCAGGATCAATATATTGTATTTTTATACGAGGAACCTTTTGAAGCAGCGCCGGGTCCTTTATTTGTCGATATTGATCGTCTGTAAAAGAACGAAGCATAGACTCTGGTACATGCTCTGCAGTTAACATCGCTATGCTTTCACCGGGAATAGCTCTAATACAATCATCTCTGGTTACATAAGGCACCTGAGATACTTGTATATACCTCATTTGTGACGCTTCTAAATAAGGCACCAAGTCATTCGGTAAAGCTTTTATCTGCCCCGGTGTGTTTAGATGTTTTATACTCTCTTTATGATGTATCGTAAGTTTTGCGATCTGTTCAACGGTTAACCGCCTGACACCCCTTCCTCTAGTGTTCTCTATGTCATCATCACGAATAGGCATCATATCCTCTGCACTTGCAGATAAATCCTCCAGCATGGAAGTTGCCTCATCTTCCTGTCCTAAGATGTTTTCTAAAACATCTCTTTGCAATAGATATCGATAAATAATAGGCTTATGGCTCTGATCTGCCTCCGCTCTTAATTTCAAAAATCGTTGTTTCAAAGCGGTGAGATCTTCTTTTGACGATACTCGTGTGTCAAGCCATACCACATACTCATTCATATGTTGCAATAAATAGTCTGTATTAGGTGATAAGATAGACATCTCGGTAAATATACGACCTACTTCAGAATCTGTTATATCAAAATTCGTGATATCCCCGGCCTGTAATTCTCCATTTGGCATAGCAAGCCAGACATCCTTCAGGTGATTATCTCTAATGTATTCTTTAAGCTTTTTTGCCTGATATTGCGATACGATAACACCACTGTGCGTATCTGATTCTTTGACGATTAAAATGTATTCGAAAGGTCTCATCTTCTGATCAAAAATTGTTATATTTTCCTCATAAGGATGTAAAAAATCCTCCGTTGCCATCAAATGGGAATGAAATATCTTTCCGTAAGGTTTTTTATATCTTGGAGAGGAAAATGCCTCGCACATCTTATTTGCTATAGGATCTACAGCTTCCCCGCCTAATTGTTTTCTTAAGGTTGTTAAAAAGATTGCTGCATTAAAGGGATTCCCTACAGGATGAAGCTTTCTCTTGCTCTGCATAGATTCTAATTCAAGCTGCAGCTCTTGCTCCAAATTCATATCAACTTCATTTTGCACTTCTTGCTGTACTTGTCTGGCAACTTCCATCTCCATGCCCGCTTGCGCTGCGCAATCCGCTTTCTTTTCCACAGAGAGCAACAGATGTTGCACAAACCTTTCTTGAATATTCTCTGCATGAGCTAAAATCTCCTCTTGCTTATCACGGATTCTACCCAAAATCTCCTCTTTATCCGTTACGCCGGCTTTTGATAACGAATCTTCCAATGCATCCAGTATACTTTTTTGTGTTAATCTCAAACTATCCATGATGGGAACAGGTTTCTGTAAACTACCTAAATCGCGATAGGGTTCATCCTCCATTGGCGTATATAAAGCAGGATAAAAACCGCTTACAAGTTTCTTAAGCAGATCTTCATTGTCAGCGCAGGCTTCAAGCTCCATGAACGCCTTTTTAGCCTCCTCTCTTGCTGCATTGCCAAGCATTCTTGTAAACGCTTTTACCATTTTATTTGACCTCTGATGCACTTCCATCACAATTGCCTGGTGTATAATCGAAAGTAGAACATCTTTTGATGTTTGAGGATCACCTGCATCACACCCCTGTACTAATTCAATAAACGTCTTTCCAGGAACAACACTTGGCATGCTCTCTGCAGCATAAATAGGTATACCCATCACTATTTGTTGACCTTTGAGAAGCTGTCTCATCCTCATCCATCCTTGCGTCGCATCACTTAAGGATACAATAGGATCATAAGAAGATATATTAATTGCATCCGGCAGCTGCTTCACATCAGCGCCTGTACAATGCCTCTTGTCATAAAAGATAAAGTAGCGACCCGGAGTAAGACCGTGTTTTCTTAATTCGTGTTCTGTTGTATCTCGAATAAACTCTGGCTCAGCCATCCCTCTTCGTATAATCGCAGGATAATCCGCTATACTCGATCCATTGCGTCTACAAAATACAATTACTGCATCTATTGCAGGTTTCCCTGTTTTTTCAGATACTTCCTGCAATACCTCTAAAAACATCCTTGCAATATGAATGTTATCATGATTCTTAAATACAGCCCCTATATCCAACATACCACTTACCCGGTGCCAATCATCAACAGATAATTGCTTAAAACATTCCCGAAAAAAGGCTTCAGGTTCATCATTTGCTGTAACAACTACTTTTGTTTGTTTTGTTACAATAGCACTTACTACTTCGGGGTTTACCGTACCATTAAGGATATTGTTACCTTCCCGTTGTAAACTCAGGTCCATGATAAGAGGATCTGGTGTTCCACTGAAACCATTGAATTCACCAAGCATAGAAACAAGCCCGATTGCGTTTCCATTTAACATCTCTTCGTGGTAGCGGACATATTTATCAATAGTCACCTGTTCAATGATAAACCGTTTGGCACAGTCCTCTTTCAATTGCGCTTTTACTGCTTCAAGTTCCTTTACAATATCTCTTGGTAAAACACCAAAATAGCTCATACATGCTTTAGCAGGTGGTGTTTGTTCATATGGTATATGTTTATTCTTGAAAAACCAGATCGCCTGTTTATGGTACTCATCAAAAAAATCGAGGATCTGCTTATCGTCTACTCCGGCTATCACACTCGTAAGCAGTTGATACAATATCGCTTCATAGTGATATCCAAATTCATTTTGTGAGGGAGTATCTGCACAAATAAACGGAATAACCTTCCCCGTTTCCTCTTTTTTTCTGCTACGTCCAAAATTGGCATTTCCTACTTTTGTTAAAACAAAGGGAAGCATATCACAAAGAATATGTCTGGACAGTGCAATCAGATCAGCCGCTTTCTTTGCTTCATTATCTTGTGATTTGGCAAGTCCATTGCGCAGGCGTTGCACAAACTCAAGGTCTTCCCGATCAACTGTCGTCCAATCTTCTCCTTTTAATTCCCCTTCAATGGCCTCTTGAATCTCTCCTCTTATTTGTCCCGATGAATACCTTTCAAACCCTTTTCTCTCTTTTTCCGTATCTAGTTTAAGGTATTGTTTCTTTACCAATATTTTTGCTATTTTTGGAACAAGATATCTTGTAAAAAGTGAGCAAGAAAAATAACACTGCCTATTATCTTGAATTTTGATGATATCGGCAAATGCGTATTCATATTCACTGGAATCCCCTTCCATAGGTAGGTGAAGAGCTTCGCACTCTTCTTTTGTAAATAAGGCTCTCCCTTTCTGAATAATCGATAAGATATCGCTTGCCAATCGTACATGTTTTGGATCAACTGCCTTATCATCGCCAAGAGGAAAATTAATCTCTTTCAGAATATCCAAAATGGTATGCATCTCATCGCTAAAGGCAACGCCATCTTTTTTTAATAGCTGAAATATCTCCCTTAACACATTTAATTTCTGTTGTAATCCATCAGTAGCATTGGCAGGATGCTCTTTTGGCAGAAGAAACCAATCTCTCAACAGTGAAAAATATTCCAGTTCTATGATTTGAAGTGTTTCCGGACAGACAAGAAGTGCCGTTGGAGAGAGAAAACGATTGGATTCCTGAATATCCTTTAGAGTCTTTAAGATATTGGTTAGCACAGGTAACGTAAGATCTTTCCTGGCATAATCAAATGTTTCTATCTTCATGTGAAATGCATCATGAAGTGTCTTTTTAAGCTGCTCAAATAAGCTTCTGTATTGGAAAGAAGGGGTGATTAAAATAGGAATTTTTCCTTTAGAAATGGTTACCTGAAGTGTGTTTGGTGCAAAAATAGAGGTTTTTCCTTCCCCCATTCTAACCTGAGCTATTTTATTACCACGATTTACACCAAGTAATCCCTCTAAAATCTTAGCCTGGTCCGGATCTTTTCTAAACATTAAACCGGTTGTATATTCAAAAACAAGGAACTGTGGATATTCTTCTATTGTATAGTTTATACTCTGCGTGGCAATACCTATCAAATCTTCCAAATCCTTTACAACAGTGATATTGGAGACTATTCCTAATGCTTCATCCATCACCTGATCTGTAGAATTCATGCCATCTTTTTCCATATCAGCAGCAAGTGTATGGTAAGCTGAGGCCATCCTCTGTATTTGCTTTGCTTCAATCGAGCGATGTAAATACACACCTGTTTTATCATATAGTTCCTGGATATTTTCATTACTTAGCGCCTGGTTTGCTTGATGAAAAGCCTCTGCATTTCCAAGAGAAAAGAAGAATACCAGATCAGGGATCGTAAGCTCTTTTCTATTCCCTGCAACAACACTGAGAGAGCAGCTTATATCTATACTTTCATCCCCTACCTTGCGATTTGCAAGCTCGAGCAACTCCCTTTCTAACCCTTGCACATCATCGCATGCATCCCTTTCCCAGTCTTTTAGTTTTTGCGCCTCTTCTTCTATTTGGAGGCGACTTAAACAAGGAAACTTAAACTTATTATCATTGGCTGCAATTTCTCTATACCCCTGTGAAAACGCAGCGATTTCCTGTTCTATTCCGGATCTATAACTATCAGACTCTTGCTCTGTTAAAGGAACGGACAGCTGCAATAGATCTGCCTCAGCATCTATCACTCCCACCGTATATGTTGCTCTAAATCCACTCTCTTTGTTACCAAGCAACCACTCTTTTGCATTTTCTAGGGAAGAAACCCAATCGGGCTCTCGTGTGATCCAACCACAGTGCAGGGCAAGTCGTGGACTCTCTTTTAACCTGGATTCGATAGGAATAAGATGATGTACGTTTAATGTTGATTCGCCCTCTTCTTCATCGTTTCCATGATGGTAGATGCCTGATAAGCAAAGAGTGTCTTTTTCTTTAAAGCTATAATGTCTCATTACAATGGAAACCCAGTCGTTAAAATACTCTCCTGTCCATGTAATAAAATCAGGAAATGGCAGCTTTACACTGCTAAGCAATATCCCAAGAAGAAACACTATCTCCCTATAGGAGCTCTCTTCTTTATCATGTGGTATATTTGTTTGTTTAAGATGATTGGAAAATATATAGATGAGCTGCTTTCGTCTCTCTTTATTTTGAAGAGATTTCTGTACAAGGTCATAAAGAATATAAAATCTCTCTTCTTTGTTATAGCGTTTGTGAAGTTCTTCATTTAAACTAATGAGATCCAATGAAAGGGGGATATTGCCTAAATCGACAGCCTGCATATGACATAGTTTGTGGATTATATCTTCTAGTTCTATCTCCTCTTTAACATATGAATGAGCCTCTTTTCCATTAATGAATGGAAGAGATGTCATCTCACCGGAAAGGATTTTTCTACGATTGGATAAAATGGGTAAACTAAAGTTATCTTCTTCTAGAGGCGGGATATTTTCATATATAGACAAAAGAAAGTGTTCCTCTGCCAGAGAGAGTCTATATTTTTCTTCTATATTTCCTAGCTGTCCAAGATACTCTTGATAGCACAATAACAATTTTTTTAATCGCATATCACGATCATCATCATTTTCATCGCCTTTAAGCATTGACTGTTTATTCAACAAATATTGCTCTCGCATCTTTATCGCTATCACAGGAGGAGAAAAATCCTTCAGTCTCTCCGGCAGTTGGACGAGCATATCCAAGACTCCTCCTTGACCATCTAGTTCACACGCAGAGATCTGTGTTAAAAATACTACCACTTCCTGATATTTCCTTTGTCCAAGCATGATAAATGCTGCAGAGAGTAGTTGTTCCGTTGTGACGGGATCAAAGTGATCTCCTTTTAGAGGAATCATGGTATAGGTTCTGCTTAATGCACGTTTTTCTTCAATGTAATCATCAAACTCTTTTGGTTCCAAATTTGCATCGGCAACATCTAATTGCGCGCCATGAGCAAGCCCCGGCACAGGTCTCTTTTCACTGTTGTAATAATTAACATTTGGCACTAGCGCCACCAACTTGTTACTTTCCATATGCTCTAAAACTAAAAAAGACTCAAAATGATCTAGAATAGATTGAGATACATCCTCTTTTAAACGGTAATGACGATCATGCACCAGTACAAGTCCATCTTGTGTACGTTGAAAAGTAAGAGGAGAACCATCTTCATTTTTGTAACGGGTAAAAGTAACGAAAATATCAGAGCCTTTCTTTTCCTTTACGATAAACAACGGATTGTCAATATGGGCGTTTGTCTCTGCAAACGCTGTCCGATGAAGCGGCTCTAATGATCCAATTTCTTCTAGCGTATCCTGATCATTAAAGATGCAAATTCCACTATGGCCGTCAAGAATACCGTATTTTACTTTCTGTGTTGATTGATCACAAATGTAGATACCATCTTCACCTATCCAATGCGTATGATCTGTAATAACAGAAAGGGGAATATCTCCCGTCCAATGATAAGAGGATGGAGTCCCCTCAAGAGCTACATGATACTTTTGTGCAACAGCTCCTTTATTGATAGCTGTGCACCATTTGCCATGGATATTTTTTTGTAAAACGATAGGAAGAGTGCGATAAGAATCATCTCGCTTTCCTAAAGAAGATGCAAGGACTCGAAATTTTCCAAATTTTTCGTCTTCAAAACAGATCCAGGAGCCTACCAGTCTAAATTCTTGCAGTCTATCTCCAAATATTGCTCTATATTGCTCATCATCGATGATCTTCTTTTTATCTACTGTATCATTGATCAGCTCCCCATTTTGTAATAAGACACCGGTATATAGATCTATTGTGAAGACATCCCCATCCCCATCGCTATCCCTGATTTGAAATACAAAACTGCTTTGCCGCTCTATGGTTTTATTACCGGACATTCGAATATGAAAGACATCTTCTATTATACCTGGCAACGCATCTTGAATATCTGAAGGATCAAAATCTTCCGATGATAAAAATCTTGAACCAACATAACAGACCATTTTTTCCAAATAATCAGTATCCCAATTTGCACCTGCTTTTGATTGAATAAAAAGATAACTTTGTAACAAGTTGATTTTTTCTTCGAGAGAGCTCCCATTACTGCTACTACTTGATGAGGAACTTTCTATTGTCTGTCTATATTGGTTTTTACCAAGAAGAAAAAGAGCTCGATGCAAATGCAAGACATATCGATCTTTTTTTTCAAGTTCCGGTATTTGCAACCATCTATCTATCTCTCCTATTCCCTCTTCTAATCTTTGTGCAAAAACATCTTCGCCTGCTCTTTTGGCAAAAGGAATTAATAAAATAGCATATTTAATAAACTCTAATACAATAGGCAAGCTCTCTGAATTAATGTTCTGTGCAAAAGTCGATTTTCCTTGTTGTATAAACTGAATAAACGCTTCCTGGAATTCCGGTAATTTTATTTCCGAGTCAAATGGCCCTAAAACCTCATACCCACCATCTCTACTTCGGATAACTGATTTAAATAACTGATTTTCAAACGCACACCTAAACTGTTCTTCTTTAAACGCTTCTATATGATACAACCCTTCATATAACAGCTCAATTGGTCGTAATTCATCCACACTACTGGGATGATAAAAAAAATCACACTTTTGTTGTTTAGATAACAATACGAAGGCTTCGAAATTTTCTTCCGTGTCTCCATCTTCTAATTTATCAACACCCCTTTGAAAAATGTTCCTACGAGGTATATCATTCATCACACCGCGGCTAATGTAGCTGTTATAAACTTGCCTGTTTTCAATCCTTGATTCAAGAAAGTATTTCCATCCCTTACTATAGTCAAGCCTCCCGGCTCCTACTATAAAATCACCATCGTAGAAACTAGTATCAACAGGTTCTAACCCATCATATCTATCAAGGGATACCTTCTCTGTTTCAGACATTTGCAAGTAGTTAATAATGTGATGAGCCTGCCTTAAAAAATATAGATGAACCCATCCAAGTGTTTTAAAAATAGATTGATCAAATGGTCGTACATCACGCAACAACTCAACTAAAAGACAACTCTCTTGAGAAGCTGCCTTCCCTTTAGCATCTTTCCAGCTCATCGTCCGTCTGCTGCCATTATAGACATCAAGCAATTCCCTTTTTCTCTCTTGTACTACCTTGTATAATATGGTTGGCAACGCCCCTTCCAAATCTTGTTGGTTAGAAAGAGGTACAGAGTAGTTAAAGCCTTCATTAAACATATCTGAAAACGTAGACCTCTGATGGTCAAAATACTCTTTAAGTTGTAACATTTTGTCATACTCATCTGGACAAAAAAACAAGTGGCTAGTGTTTTGATGTATAGATGTTTTTTTGGATCTTCTATTCCCGGCATTTTCTAACTCTTCCTCCGATAAATTGTAGGAATAAGCAAAGTCGCGACTGATTTGCGGTACAGATCCATTAGGCGCAAGCGTTTCCCAGCGTTGACATAAATAATGCAAAATAGCGTACATCGACATGATCGTGTTTCTTTCAAAATCTGAAGAACCTCCCTGCTGATAAAAAGAGGTATAAAAACGAAAGAGCTCTAACAACTGATGCAAGATATTCTCTATTTCCGCTTGTGTAAGATTATCGTAATATGCTTGATTGCTTGAAACAGGAATAGGAAGAGCTCTCACAAGCGCCTGCACTTGCTCCCTGGCAATCCATCCAGGATATCTTTTGTAATATTCTTTTGCTAGCTCCAGACAACGAATCATTACATCACCTAATTGCTTAGGATCTCTTGTTTCTTCTATATAATTACTGATAGAAGCAATCGATTCATAAGGAGGTAGAGGCTCTACTTCAGCAACAGGATTGCTCCAAACGTTTAATTCAGGTAAATTACTTGTATCAAGATCGGCAACGTGGCAGCATTCTAACGTCGATTTACGCCGTGCATAAATATCCTCTTCTATTTGCTGCAAAGAGAGCAAAATATGTTCCATAGCAGCTAGCGTGTCTTTTGATGCTTCGCTATCAACAATACCCTCTTTTCTTAATCCTTTGGATACAGCCCGCAAAAGATCTTTTACACCCTCTTTGACAATACGACGCATCTGCTGCGCCTGCACACTATCTTCTTCTAATAAACGTTGGTTTTTCTCATAAAACGAGACTAAGGATGCTTGCTTGATTAAAATAACAGCTTTTTTATAAAGCGAAGGCTCTGTTTCCATCCTTAATAAAGCAAGAAGCACCTTCCAGGAACATGTTCCCGATCGCTGACCCGTAATATATTCTCTCTCTTTCAGATCGTCCTTTACCAATTTATCGGAGAAAAGATCAAATACTGTTGTATAAACAATATCCCCGCTAAACTCCTTTCCTTCCGGATTGATTCGCGGCAATAACATCGAATAAAACAGATTTATATCTGTTGCAAAAAGTAAACGTGAATCTATTTCATCAAACACCATGATCGGATGTCTTTTGTTCTTATAACCGTCAATTCTCATCGCATGGTTTTCAAGCCCATCCCCTGTGTTGATTACAGTAAGTCGGTAGTTGCCATTTTCCTTTTTAGTGAATTCATATATCATGTAATGACCGGAAGATCCTCCATAACCACCAGGTAGAGCTAAACTGGTTCCGGGTTGTAAGAGCCCCACTTCCCGCATCAACTCTTCAGATAACTCTCTTCTCTTTGCTGTAGTGCTACAATCTCTGATACGATCATTCCATGATTGGATTTGCCCATATTTTACCATTAGGCTGTTCATCACATCCGGTTTACCAGGAATCGCTTGAAAGCTTAAAAAACCTTTTTCTTGCAAAAAGGTAAGAATATTTTTTAAATAATCAATGTTTTTTGATAGAGAAACACCTTCAAATTCAGTCCCTTTTATAAAACTATCCCCATGTATAAGAGGGAATATGGCCTCATCCGGAGGGGCGACTTCTTCATACAACACTCGCATATCCTCATATCGCCTCTTGCACTCTTCAGGATCAAAACTAAAAATATTAATATCTGAAACATCTGACATAGAAGGACTTGGCGTAGCAAACCTACCATCTACAGATCGTTGAACTCGCAAGACATCCTGTGTAGCAGCCTTTTCGACCTCAACATCTCGAAGCGAGTCTGTTTGACACTTTGTAAATAATTTTATGCTCATATCACTTTAATTTGTTTTAATTTTTTATATATTTTAACAAAAAAAAACAAACAAACACACATTTATTTTTGAATTTTTTTATAAATTTCATAATAAAAATTAATTTGAAATATCATGCAATTATACATAATTAAACTAAGAATTGGGAACTTGGCTTCCAAAATGAGGTTCAAATCAGACCGTAAGAGAGGAGCTCGTGCCATTTGATCTCTCTAAGTAACTGTTAACAGAAACGATTTCACCGCATTTAACTACACGCAAACAAACGCAACATACTAAAAATAAATATGTTATAAAGCATCACCTGTTTTTTGGATGGAAGGATATGGAGCCCCTTGCAAAATAAGAATAAACCTGAGAATGTGAGGGATTATAAGCACTATTCGCAGAAGGTATGGTCTAATGGATCCAGGTAATGTTCAAGGACTTCCCAAACCCACCTCCCCTGAAGAAGATAAACACGAGCAGAGCGTTGATCCTGAAAAGTTTAAGCGCATTTTGAGGGTGGAAGAGTCGGATGAGGCTCAAAAACGTAATAAACGCAAGATGACAAAGACGGAGGAAGAGGGAGAGGATGAGGAACCGGAAGAGACTGCGGCGCCCCCTCCCGGAATGGAATTTCAGGCTTTGCTGTCTGGTCAAAAACCGGATCAAGGCATCCTTGGCCCACAAGCGGCAAGTGGTAAAACGGGAGGAGCTGGCGGCCCTAAACAAGCACCTTCGCTGTTTGAGACTGTAGCATCATCTGAGGGAACACAAGCAGATTTTGGCGATGAAGATCATGCAGCTCAAAATGCCCAGCAATATAATGTACCACCGGGCGGTGGCACCTCTGCTCCTAGTCCTCCTTCGACGACAGAAGAGCCACCAACAACAAATATTTCAGCACAGTCTCCTCAGCCGGCAGAAACAACTCCTTCTGAAGAGACCTCTACACCGCCGCCGGTTACAGCGCCCTCCGATGAAGGAACGTTAACTACAACAGGTCCGCAGCAGCAGCAGCAAGACATCACACCTACTACTACAACAGGTAAAAAAGGCAAAGGGAAACTTCCGTCTCCCACTGATACTAAAATGGAACAAGAATTAACAACCCAGAAGCCAATACCACGAGAGAGAAAAGCACATCAAGCTCCTATCACCGTAAAAGAGATTCCCTTACCATCTGTTACAAAACCTACACCGGCAATAAAACCTCCTGTTACAGCTACAACGCCGGAAAGAAAAGAGAGTACAGCAACAACCATGCAGACAGCAGCAGGGATAACTCAAGCCCCTGCCACTATTCCTGCTACCATAGCGCCCCTTGCTCCAGAAGTTGCACGAGAAATTCATGTTGCTGCCACTGTAAAACCATCTGATGAAAAAGAAAAAAAAGAGAATGTAACAACTAAAAAAGAACAACCGGAAGATGAAGAGCATTATCCAATACAAGTCATTAACAATCCGGATAGCAGCTTTGCATTTACTCCACAGCATAAAGAAATTATTACAGATACAACTAGCGCTAATGTGACAGGAGCTATTACCCCTATAGGAGAAATTGTTACTACAGTGACAGACTCAACACCTACATCTCCTTTTATGCGACTATCACCAGAAGCATTTGCCTTATTTGAAAAAATGGTAGGATTGATTACTGTTCATGCAGAATCTCATGTCAATACCACAACCGTGGTATTAAACATGCCTGGATCCAGATTTGATAAGGCGCAAGTTGTTTTACAACAATTTGCAACGGCAAAAGGATCTCTCAATGTAGAGATCAGATGTGCTCCGGAAGCTCTAAAAGTGATAAATGATAATATTGAAAATCTATCTGCTGCATTTGAAGCTTCCAAATTAAACTTTCAAGTTAATCTACAACGTCCTATTTTGTTACCAGAATATCAGGTTCTTTCTCGTAAGCAAGAGAAAGGAGAAGAGGATAGAGGACAAAAGAGAAAACAAAAGGATGATTATGAATAATGCAAACATCTTGGATGAATTAAAAAAGAATTATATTTTAAAAGAGGGGTTTGATGACGATGATGATGACGACGATGAGGAGGATTCCGATGATTGGAATAAACCATTAAATCTATTATTTCATCGAGACTATGCTCTCATAAAACAGCCACAACATAAAAAAAAGATTTGTTTAAACAACCATGTTTTATATCCTCCACAATAAACGTCAATAATGAGAAATTCTGATGAACACAGAAAAAAAATGGATCAAAAAACTAGAAGAGATAATTGAATCCTCTTTTAATGTGCCCATGTGGAAACATTTACCTGTTTTTCCCTTTGAGCGTATTTCATTGTCTCTTGGACTTGCTCTTTCTATCGATTCACTTGAGTTAAAACAAAAAAAAGCAGACTGGTCTAAGTCAGACCATGTTTTAGATGGATTTGGTAAAGATCCTTATGTAATGGGTGTGGAACTAAATCCACTGGCTCGCGCTTTATTTGTAGTAATAGCAAGCGAAGATATCAAGAAAATTTGCTCATGGACATTGCAGCAAGAAGAAATTTCTGATCATAAGCTACAAAGCGCATATGTTGAATTTCTAATGGCAAAAGTATTGATGGCAATTGATAAAGAAAACATTTATCACGAATTACATCCAAAACTTAGCTCTCAAAAACTACCAAGAGAAGATTCTTATCTCATTGATATAACACTTCATCATGGAGAAGATAGTTGCAATATTCGAATAATCTGCTCCATGACTTTTTATCAAAATTTTAATAATTACATGAATAAACAGCCATTTTCTTTACTGGATTATATTCACGAGTCTTCTTCTCCTGTAACACTACCACTGGAATTAGGATACGTATCCATGCAATTAAGCGAGTGGAATGAGGTAAATGTTGGAGATTTTGTTGTACTGGACCATTGTACTTATCACCCCAATGAGAAAAAAGGCACCATGAGCTTATCTCTTTATCAAAAGCCCTTATTTCAAGCAAAAATGAAAGATGAATCCCTCAAAATATTAGACTATATTTTTTACAATGAGAGTTTATACATGAAACAAGAAAAACCAATGCCAAAACAAACTATACCATCTCCTGCTAAACAAAAAGCAGTAGAAGAGCTTTCTCCGGAAGAAGAGGTGAGTGGTGCTATTAATTTTGAATCACAAAAAGAATCGTTAATAGAGCCGAGTCAAATTCCTCTTATTGTTAAAGTAGAAATGGGGAAATTTCAAATGACATTGCAAGAGCTCATGCAACTAAAACCAGGCAATACCATTCCTCTTACTGCTACTCCAGAGCAAGGTGTTACTCTTACTGTGGATAATGTGGCTATAGCCTTTGGAGAGTTATTACAGCTAGGCGATGTACTTGGTGTTAAAATTACAGAAGTAAAATAATTTATGATGCACGATAAAGCATTTTATAATCAGACCACACTACCAGGTTTTCAAGTTATTCAAAAAGAGCTCGCTGAACTACCTAATTTTATCGGTCCTTACAAAATTGAAAGTATGTTACATACCGGTGGAATGAGCCTACTATACTTGGCAAAACATCCGGAAAAAAATGAACTACTTGCCATCAAAGTACTCTCTCCAAAGTATGTTGCTCATCTGGAAATGAAACAGCAATTCCTAAAAGAAGCAGAGATCATTGCACTAACAGATCATCCTAATATAGTAAAATTACACGGACAGGGAGAATGGGAAGGCGGTTTATATATTGCAATGGAGTTTATCCAAGGAATTTCTTTGCGCCAATTTATTATACAACACTCTTTATCTCTTCGTCGTAGTTTGGATATCATCTTACAAGTGGCATATGCTCTGTTACATTTACATACCCATGGTGTCATCCACCGAGACTTAAAGCCAGAAAATATCATCCTTACAGAAAATGGACAAATTAAAGTAGTAGACTTTGGTATTTCTCAACTGAGGCAACCAATCCATGACATCGTTCCTTCCCAAGGCATTGTTGGAACTCCTAGTTACATGAGCCCGGAAATGCGTAAATCCCCTAGCGCAGTTTCCTACTCTTCCGACATCTATTCTCTTGGAGTCATTGCCTATGAACTCATTATTGGAAAGCTCAGTTTTGGCAATATTCAATTATCCTATTTACCAAAACATATTCGGGCCATTATTCAAAAAGCTCTTGCTAGTGATGTAGAAGATAGATATCAAGATATTGTTGATCTGATTACAGATATTTCCAGTTACTTAAAAAACAATCTTTTTCAAAAAGAGAGAAGTGAAAAAGATGAATTAAAAGAAGTAATAGAAACGCTGTCTAAAAGTCAAAAAACATTATTACCTGCTTATCTACCTAACTGGAGTGATATAGAGCTCGGTCTTGGCAAGTTAACGGGATCGGATATGTTTGGTATGTTTTATGATTTTGTGAAACTACCTGATAGAAAACAAATTATCATGATTGCAGAAACAGTATCCAAAGAACTTGACGCTATCGTGTATATTGCATTTTTGAAAGGGTTGATTCGAATGTCATTGCATGAATATATATCCTCTACTAAACCATTTGATATTATCTCCTTTATAGCATTAATTAATGAAAAGCTTTGCATAGACCTGGTACCTGCTCATTTTAAATTTCATCTGCTCATGTTAGATCCATCCCACAATAGATTTGAATGTATCTCTTCTGGATTTCACTCGCTATGGCATATTGCTTCCAGCAATAAAGAGCCCAGATTAATTATTAATGAAAATCCTTTGCTCGGGCACGCTTCAAGCTCTATTTTTTATGAAGTAAAGGATTCTTGGGAAGAGGGGCAGCAACTTTTTTTACATACCTTCAATGATGATTCATTTAACAAAATAGAAAAAAGTAAAATAGAAGAATATGCTAAAGAAAGTATCAAAGAAAATATGTTTTTTTCTTGTCAAACAGCAAGTGATAACATATTAAAAAAAATGCTATTAGTCACTCCACATCAAGTAGAAAAAAATCAAAAAATCGTCCTTTGCATTCAAAGGATTGATTGATATTCCTACTTGTTGTTTAATACGAATTTTAGGCCTATTGCGTAAGCCTGGCTTTGAGAACATAAAAAGAGAGTCGAATGAGAAAGCATGTTCTGAACATTATTGCGTATCTGTTATTCATCACAATTAATAGCATCTGTATTGGTGCAACAGATACTATGAGCAATGCTACTAATACACAGCCTAACCTTATTCATATCTCCGGTGGAGAAGATGCCGAGGGCTATACGATCAACTTTCAAAATGTCTCCATGCTCGAATTTATGAAATTTATTTCAAAAATCGCCAACATCAATTTTATCTATAATCCTGGCGATTTAAATTTTGATATCAATGTTCTCTCTGATGACCCTACATCACTGGAAAATGTGATGGCCACCTTTATACAGGTGTTGAAGATAAATGGATTCAATCTGATTGAAGATGGTAATAATTTCGTTATCAATCGTAATGCAGAAATCAAACAGATACCTACTATTGTTTCAGAAGAAGAACCATACATTGGCAAGCACTTTCCTGCTTATGTAACAAGGGTATTTCATTTAAATAATGCAAATCCAGCACAGATAGCGCAGTTACTGCGTCCCATGATTTCGAGTACTGCTATGATAGATGTTATTCCAAGCTCCAGACTGTTGATCATTACAGACATGACATCGAATATCAATCAGATAAGCAAGCTTCTTAGTATATTAGATCAACCGCAATCTGCCCTTCAGGTAGGATCTTATATTGTAAAAACCAATAACACAGAAAATTTAAAGATACTTGCCGAGCAAATTATTATCCCTGTAGTTGGTGATACACCAATTATTTTTGTAGCACAACCCTCTACAAATGTATTATATGTGATATCTACGCCTTATTATATCAATCTGGCAATGACGTTGCTCACAGAAATCGATTCTGCTCCAATGAATGAACAACAAAAGGTATTAACCGGAAATAATATTTTTATTTATAAATTACAATATCGCTCTGCAGATTTTGTAGAAAATTCCTTAAAAAATATTGGAGCAAATGCAGAGAGTTTAGGCTTTCTATCCAATGGATTATATGAAACAATCGCGAATGTTAAATATTTAAAATTGACAAACTCATTATTATTTATTGGTCCAGAAGATGTTTTAGATAGAATTAAACAGCTGCTTGCACAAATTGATGTTCCCGGAAAACCAACTACCGGTAATGAACATGCTTATTTTTACATGTTTCATCCATCTCATACCACTCCTAACCAGTTAAAAATTATTTTGCTGGAAATAGCAACTAGTATGGATGAATCCGGACTCTCTGATCAGGCTCTTATCTTTACAATACAAAATGCAAAAATCATTGATGCAACGCAGTCTATTTTATTTACTGGAGACAACTCTTCTATTGAAGAAATAAAAAAATTACTCATTCAAGTAGATCAAGAGACTGCCAATTTCAAAATCAATGCTTCTTCCTTTTATATTTACAAATTGAAAAATGCCACTGATGACCAAATGGAGAAGGCACTGCACTCCTTTGCAGCTAACTTGCAAAGTAGTCAAAATCCGGATGAATCATTAATTAATGCAATCAATAGCATGAAATGGGTGCCTGATACCAACTCGTTAATTTTTACGGGAACAGAAAAAGCGATTGTCCAATTGCAAAATATCGTTCCTTCCTTTGATGTACAGCCACTAGAAGTACAAGCACAACTGATGCAGCAACGCAATGCAAAAAGTGCTTTTTTTATGTATACTCCCAAAAATGTAACTCCGGAAACATTAGAAGCCTCTATCGAAGATGTTGCTCAAAAATTATCTCAATCTGGACTTGCGGACCCCAGTTTTATCACCACACTAGAAACTGCAAAATATATTCCTTCCTCAAAAACAGTGCTATTTACAGGAACTCCTTCCTCTATTGATCGTGTTCAAACACTCCTTTCTATATTAGACCAAACAAAAGAAGGTTCTAAAGTAGAAGAACAAATTTTTATTTATACTCCTAAGTATGCAAATGTAGATACCATTCAGGATGCATTAAGTAATTTTGCAAATTCTCTACCGACCTCTGATACTACACGAAGAGTGGTTCAAAATGCAAAATGGCTGGATAATTCCAGGTCTTTTATCTTCCAAGGATCTACAGCTTCTATTGACAAAATCAAACAAATCTTGGCTGTCACTGATGTAGATAATTTATCTAAAGAGAATAAAACCTATTTTATCTACAAATTGAAATACATCCCAGGCGATGTTGTTATAAAAGATTTACAGCAAATGATTCGCACCTTGCAGCTAGATCCAACTCAAAAAGACTCACTTACCAACACAGTTAGTAATATCGAGTGGATTAAATCGACAAATTCTCTCTTTATCACTGGAACAAAAAATGATGTAGATGAAATTAAAAATCTAATTGCAGAATTTGATGTTGGTGGACAAACACAAGAGTTGGAACCCACTACATTTATGATCTATAAACCTCTTTATATCTCCCCTGAACAAGCCGAGATTGATCTGCAAGCAATCGCCTCTGATTTAGAGGATTCTGGATTATCTGATGTCTCGTTAATTAGCACCATCAATAGCGTAAAAATATCGCAATCAGGCTCTGCCTTAGTCTTTACAGGAACCCAAACTAATTTAGATAAAGTAAAAACTCTTCTTTCTACCATTGATGTCTCTGCAGGGCAAGAAGGCAAAATACAACAGGTAGGGATGTCTTCCTTTTTCATTTACAAAATAAAATATGTATCTGCAGATTTCTTAACAGGTCACCTCAATTCTATTGCTTCTCAAATGCAAGAGATAAAAGGAGCTGATAAAGATTTTATCTCTGCTATTACAAATATGCGTTATGTGAAAGACACTAATTCGATTATTTTTGTTGGCTCCGCTGCAGCACTGGAACAAATAAGAACATTATTAGATAAATTTGATGTTCTGCAAGAAGGACAACCACAACCAGAGATCACTCCTCGAGCACCTGGTGGTTACACCATTTACAAACCAAAATATGTACCAGGGCCTGATCTCATTAATATCCTAAAAGACTTTGAACAAAATCTAAAAACATCTGGTGTAGTTCAACAAAATTTATTTGATGTCATTGATCATTTAAAATGGATGGAAAAAACAGACTCTATTTTAATTTCAGGTACAGAGTCAGATACCATCGCAGTAAAAGATTTATTGGAAAAGTTTGATATCCCTCAAAAAGGAGCTCCCAAACCGGCCAATATTGGAACATTTGAAGATCTCAGCTTCTTAATGTACAAATTACAATATCATCAAGGGGATGAAATTCAAACCGCATTAAAACAAATCGCAACTGATTTAAAAAAAGGAAAAGATTCAGTAGAAGCAGAAAATTTAATGAATGCGATCCAATCTCTACAATGGATTAAAGTCACGAATTCTTTAATTAGTTCCGGAGAGCCTCGCACACTTGCAAAATTAAAAGAACTCCTCTACAGCATCGATATTCCGCTTACTCAAGTATACATTGAAGTATTAGTACTGCAAACAACACTTGGAAAATTGCTTGATTTCGGTTTGCAATGGGCATCTCAAGGTAAATATAAAAACCGGTTTGCTTATGGATTTGGTAACTTTCCTCCTGCAGGTACCGATCCTACAAATGGTACATTTGGAAATAACGTTTCGAAAATTTCCGGCACCAACGTGCCAACTGGTAGTAACATCCCATTTATAACCGGTGGGGATCTTGGAGTTATCGGAGATATCATCTTACATAAAGGAACAACCTATTTTTCTCTTGGCTCTTTAATTTCTGCAGTGGAACAAGATAGTGATGCAACTATTGTTCTTAACCAAAAGATCGTGGCGCAAGATAATAACAATGCCCAGCTCTTTGTGGGAAGCAACATTCCATTCAGCGGATCTACCGTACAAATTATAGGACAAACGCAAACGACCTCTTCCAACTTAGAGTATCGAGATATTGGAACATCCCTCAGTATTACACCGACGATCGGAGATAATGATGTTGTAACCCTTGACATAGACCTTGAACTTTCTTCCACAACAAACAGTGGGGCCAACACCAGTTCTACCTCTTCCGTATTACCATCTAATCTTCTATCCGCATCCACTACAGAAAAGACTACTATCCAAACCAAGTTGCTTGTACCTGACAACCATTTCGTTGTCCTTACTGGTATGATCAATGATAGCACCATCCATGATCGTGCAGGCATACCTTGTTTAGGTGGACTACCTGTAATTGGAGTTGCGTTTAGCCAAAATAACTCGACAAAAGTAAAACAGAACGTAATAATGTTCCTTAAACCAACCATTATTAAATCCAGTGACATTTTCAAACACATTACAGACAGGCAAGAACAACTCTTCAGAGAGCAAGCAGATATGGAAGCTTATGATGCGGGCATTAATCTTGTATCTACGCCAGATGACAAATAAAAAAGAGTGGATCTTGTTTCCACTCTTTTTAGTATTAGTCAGCTGTGAAAAAGTATCTGATAAAATCGAGCCTCAAATTACCTATACTATTCACGAAAATCAAATCAGTCGTTTGCAACCTGCATTTCCTTCCCTTACCATACATGAAAAAAAAGAGGAGTGGGGAAAAGAATATCTCATTGGGATGGCCTTTGCTAAAGAGCTCGATTTATACCGAGCAATTACAGCATTAAAAAGAGCTAATATCCTGATACCAGAGGATTTCATTTATCGAAGAGCGGAGATTCAATATTATATTTTACTATGTTATTACCTGGGTGGAAAATATGAAGAAGCAATTGATACCTTTGATAAATCAGAGCTGTCTCACGTTTCTGACCATTTTCCAACATATAAAGATCTGCTAGTCATGTTATATGAATGTTTCTTAAAAACAGAGCAGACAGAAAAAGCTCAATTTATTTTACAGCTGCTTAAAGAAAAAGATCCTGCTGTATCAGAAAAGCTATCCTTTCATACAGCTATTTCTCATGCCAATTTTCAAGACATATTGGCTAATGCAGATACAAGCCCAATTGCACAAGACTTTAAAGCTGTTTCTTCCCAATTTAAAAAGGAAAAAAAATCGACATTTGCGGCACAATTTCTCAATGCAACTATTCCTGGAGCCGGTTTTCTATATGTAGGACAAAAACAATCTGCGCTTACCTCGTTTTTATTAAATGGGTTATTTATCGGAGCTGCTACCCACTTTTTTATGCATGGCAATATTGCAGCAGGGCTTATTACAACAAGTTTTGAAACAGGATGGTATTTTGGTGGCATCTATGGAGCTGGAGAAGCCGCTAAATTATACAATGAGCGCATTTATGAAACAAAAGCGCATCAGTTTATGCAACAAAAAAAATTATTTCCCATTTTCATGATAGAACATGCTTTTTAATAGAATATTTATTTGTTTATTCACGCTATCTTTTTATGCCTTTGGAGCAACAGGCTATGAATTACCTTGGGGAAAAGATGCTGATTTAAATAAAATAGACGGTCCAGATCAACAACCATCTC